>JANMSG010000481.1:0-17331 GCA_031389065.1 Acidobacteriota bacterium
GGCGATTCGTAGAAGACGTGCTGAATCTTTGCCTCCAATAATGATGTATGAAGTCGCTGAAGTCCAGCGCGCATTCTCTCCGGCTCTACCATCCCGACACCTATCCACAGCAAACGCACTTTCTTGGCGAATGCAGCAGGATTGGCAAATACTCCATTATAATCGGTCTTGGGATCAAGTTTCCGGTCTCCAAGCATCCCGCCTGCTCCACTGAATCCACCGATGTAAGAAAAGAGATCGAGATGATTCAGCGTGATCTGGAACGTCTGCATTCCTCCCATCGAAAGACCGGCCATCGCCCGGTGATCGCGGTCAGGAATCGTCCTGAAGGTCTTGTCAATGAAAGGAATCAGCGCCTGTGTCATATCCTCTTCAAAGGCGGAAAACATTTCCTGCATCGCCTTCATCCGTTCGGGCGAACCAGCGGGTGGGCCGGTCAAAACGGGCGTAATCTGACCGGCACGCCGGGCGTAGCCGTATGCCATCACGATGATCATGGGCTTGCACTTTCCTTCAGCGAGCAGATTATCCAGGATAAAGTTTGCGCGCCCCTGCCGAACCCATCCCGTCTCATCCTCGCCGCCGCCGTGCTGCAAGTAGAGTACAGGATAGCGCAACTTGGTCTGCGCATCATAATTCGGCGGCAGATAGACCAGCGCGTGCCGCCAGGTGCCAGTTACTTTTGAATCGTACCATACCTCACGCACCTGGCCATGAGGCACATCTTGAATCGAATAATAGGTTGAGCCTGGCTCCGGAATCTCAACTGCACTTGCGTGCTTGCTTCCTCCGAAAAAGGCATGACTATTGGGGTCGCTTACTTCCGCGCCATCAATGACTAACGTGTAGTAATGCAAACCGGGAACAAGGGGTGGGGTGATGAGAGTCCAGAAGCCGTCCGCCTGTTTCACCATATCCACTTTGGGACCGCTCCAGAAGTTCTCCCTGACCTTAATGGCGTCGGGCGCTTTTACACGAAGCTGAACCCTGCCCGTACGATCAACGCGTGGATACTCTGCTCCCCAAACGTTAGTCGTAGCGGGCTGAAAATCACCTGCCTCTTGTGCATAACAGCGATCCGCAAAAAGTGCACACCAGAGACCCGCGAATAGAATGATCCGAAATCGTTTCATCTGTTTTCTCCTTGTTTACTGACTCAATTGCTCTACGCTCTCATCAGAATGCCGTGCTCCAGCAGCAGGTGGTGTGGCAGGCGATTTGATTTCGTTTACTCTGTACCCCAGGATCGAGAGCATCTTCTCAGCGTAACGCTTTCCGAACTGCCTGTAACCTTCCGCAGTGAAATGGAGGTGATCGGCATTGCACGGCAAACCCGCCGAAGAAATGACATAGGAATTAGGAAGTGTCTCAGGCAGTCTCTTGATGATTTCATTCGCGCTTGCCTTTTCGCCTCCCTGATCGGCATTGACCACTTCGCCCGCAAGCAGTGGCACCGATTCGGGCTTGAGATTCAAATCCTTCATCAGGTTGTCATAGACGACCTGGACCTTCTTTGGCCAGTCTTTGTCTTCGGCATTTGACTCTCCCTGATGCAACAGGATTCCTTTGATCACCCCATCCTTCTGGGCAATCTTCGCCAGTTCAATCAGGTAGGCATAAGGGTTACCGCCGTATTCATTCGCGATGTTGACCTTCCAGGGATCAGCCGTCGCCAGATATTCCCTGTAACTGTCCTTATCCCACAGCTCGATCTTCGTGCCGGAAACCCCGACCTTGACCACACCGATCCGGATATTTTTCGGGAGGTTGGCCACCATCGTTGCCCCAAAATAATCGACGAGGGAAATGCCTCTCGTTCGGCGAGTCAAAGGAGGGACGGCAGTATACCATTGACCCTTCTTCCAGCCCCGGCTGGGCACGTCAAAATCCGCCAGCACCTGAAAGCGATTATCAACCCTGCGATCCGGCTCTTCGATTCGCCATCCTCCTTCCATGTTCGATTGCCCGAAGCATAGGAAGATGTAGAAATTCGGGTCGGGGTCAGCCAAAGCCCGCGTGGCGGGAGTCAGTAACAAGGCAAGAATGAACAGTGCCATCTTCATTTTCATAATAGTCGGCTCCATACTTTGTGTGAAGGTGCTCGGCGAGTTTCGCCAAGGCGCCTAGTATTGGGATCAAGAAAGACGCCCGGATCAATCGCATTGCAGTCTTCAATGCCGTCAGAGGAGGCCACGACGACGCCAGTCCCATAGGTATAGAACTTGCCGTCGCAGAAAATGACGGTAGTAGGATCATGAATTCCACTTTGGCCTTCGAGCGCAAACCCCAATGAGTCTTGGATGAAGACGGCTGCCGCCAGGATGAAGATGACTGTCACCAGGATTTTTTTCATAGGACTTGTGCTGGTTGAAAAAACCGCGCCCAATCGGGCCGTAGCCATTGTAGACGGCTTTTATCAATCTGATAGCCTTACTTACAGTTGTTCCCGAAGCATAGATTCTTGCTGAAAAACGGCATCACATAGTTCTGGAAACGAGCTGCCATCGCACTGGTATGAGTGCCTTGATACACTTCAAAGCTGTTAGCGATTCCATACTTATCCAGCACATCATGCAGCTTACCTGTATCAACACGTAACCCGTCCTTGTCACCTACATCCAGCGAGATCGCACGATACTGGCGGAGGTTTCCGATGTACTGGTCGATGAACGCCAACGGTGCATTCGCTGCCCATTTCGCCAGGACATCCGGCTGCGGTTCGCCAGCCTTCCTGGGCAGGTCAAGGTATAGCGGAGGGTTCTTCGGATTGGGCGACCAGGCAGCGGCGGCGGCTAACTGGGCGCGAGCAGGGAACGGCAACTTGGCCAAATCTTCGGGTGTCTTTACGGCCTCCAGCACTTTCTCCATTTCTGCATTCGCCGGCCCCGATTGCCGCGGAGACAAGCAACAGGGGCTCATGATGTAGAGGCTGCCAAACACAGCCGCATGCTTCATGCCGATTCGTGTCGCGCCATAGCCACCCATGGAGTGGCCAACCAGCCCGCGAGCCAGCCGGTTCGGAATCGTCCGGTAATTCGCGTCAATGTAGGAGACCACATCACGCGCGATAAACTGCTCGAAATCTCCGGTGGTGATTGAACTCGAATACATCGAACCGTTGTGGAGGGTCTTAGAATCGGGCAGCACGACGATCATCTCTTTCGTGCCTTGAGCGAAAGCCCCCTCAATGGTTTGAGGCACATGGATTTCATGGCTCCACTGCTCGGCGCCGATGGAAAAACCATGCAGGGCATAAACGACCGGGTAACGCCGGGACTTTTCCTTGTCGTAGCTCGGCGGCAGAAACACAAGTACGTCGCGGTCAACGGCATTCCCCTCCAGGTTACCTTCAAGGGCCGTCCCATGAATCTTTATGCGTTTCACCTGAACGGGCTTTGCGCCGGGCACCGCCGGAGGCACATCGGTTTTCACCTGTGCCGCAAGCTGAAGCGAGAGGGCGATAAAGAATATCAGTGTCCCGGCACGAAAGGATTTTGTCATCATCATCTTGTCCCCATCTTAAAAACTAAGGGCGGCGGAGAATGCACGCTCGCGATATTCAAAGTAGTCGAAATCAGCCGGGCACCCTGTGCCGGCATAGTCCTGACAGCACATCCCGACAAATGCCCCGGTGAAATTCGGGGGCCCCGGCGGGCCGGCTTCGTCGGAAAGGATGCTCGCATCAAACTGTTGCGTCAGCCACTGCCACTCGCTACTGCCCACGCGAAAAGCGAAGCGCAGCCGTTCGTAATCCATCTCCACCCGCAGGTGCACGGGCGCGTCGGCAGCGATAGGAGTCGGCGCGGTGAACACATCCGGCAACTCCGGGTGACACGTCATCACGCGGATGTGTTTGCCAACGACCTCATCCGTAGAGATGTACAGGTAATGGAATTTGGAGCCGTTGTAGTAGCAAATCAGCCCGGCCTGCTGCTGGTAGTGTTGCGGCTCGAACTCGACAGCCGTTGCGGCGCTGTAGCAGTGCGCCTGCTGCCGCCGCGCGACAAGCGCCTGGCGAAACAGGCTGCCGGTCGTCTCGCGCCCAAACAGGCGCAAGTAACCGGGCCGGGCACTCAGGCTGAACAACTCGTCCGGCCACGGCGAGCGCAGCCATTGAAACTCGATAAGCAACACGGGGCTGTCGAAATCTTCGCGCGTCGGTGCGGGAGGAAACGAGTGCGGTGGCACCTCCGGTGCGGCAGTTTGGCGCTTTGGCAAGGCGTCGCGGTCCTCCGTGTACAGCCAGTCGTCCGCGCCCCACGCCATGCGTTGAATGGCCGTCTCGCGCCCGAGCGTACAGCGCCCGCGGTTTGGGAGCGGGCGGCCACAGAGGTAAACCATATATGTCTCGCCGTGCTGAGTCTCGACGAGGTCGGCGTGCCCTGCGCGTTGCAGTTCCGCGTCCGGGCGATTGCGCGCCGTCAGGATGTACATGTCCGGGTGCAACTCATACGGTCCCAGCAGCTCGCGCGAACGCGCCATTGTCACCGCATGCCCCCAGCCTGTGCCACCCTCAGCTGTGATCAGGTAATAATAGCCGTTGCGCTTGTATAAATGCGGCGCTTCGGTGAAGCCGCTGGCTGTCCCTGTGAAGATGTTGTGCCGCTCGCCGATCAATTGACGTTTGGCGGCCGAGTACTCTTGCAGCACGATGCCTCCAAACCGGTTCTTGCCCGGCCGGTGATCCCAGAGCATGTTCACCAGATATTTCCGCCCGTCGTCATCGTGAAACAGCGATGGATCGAAGCCGCTGCTGTTCAGATAAACAGGGTCCGACCACTCGCCGTCAATTGTCTGCGAGGTCACCAGGTAGTTGTGTATGTCACGCAGCCCCGCGCCGACGCTACCCGGCTGTGATGTGCGCCCGTAGCGTTTGACGTCTGTATAAATCAAATAGAATAACCCGCCGTCATACGTCAGGCAGGGCGCCCACACGCCGCAGGAGTCCGGGTCGCCGATCATATTTAACTGATTCGGACGCTTCAGTGGGCGCGTCAACAGACGCCAATGCACGAGGTCGCGCGAGTGGTGAATCTGCACGCCAGGGAACCATTCAAACGTTGAAGTGGCGATGTAATAATCATCACCGACGCGCACAATCGATGGATCGGGATTGAACCCACGCAGGATGGGGTTTTCGATCATGGTAACTGAGTTGCTCATCGCACTTTCCTTATCGATAGTGACGAAAAGGTAATGCTGAAATTTCCTGCCGTATAACGGCAATTTGACTGTAGCTCACTGTCGCCAAACAGTGAAGCGAAATAGAGAGGTCACAGCCACTCGTCCTGGCTGTGATGACCAGATCTGAGATTCTCTGAACTCGCTCACCAAATCGCACACAACTACAATCAAATAACCGCTACACGGCGAAAAAGCCGCTGTAGCATTACCTTTTCCTCACTACCGCCTTCTCAAACCTCGGCCGCTTCGGCCACCTTCACATCCTCCTTAACAACGGTCCACAAGATCACCGCGCCGACGATATCCAGCAAGCCAAGACAAATGAAGAATGGTGTGTAGCCGATCTTCAGCACCAGTGCGCCGATCAGCAGCGAAAAGATCAGCAGCCCGGCGTTGCCGAGCGTGCCCGCCATCCCCGCGATCGTCGCCACTTCGTTCTTCTTGAACAAATCCGAAGACATCGTGATCACGGTCACGGACAAAGTTTGGTGGGCGAAGCCGGCGAGACTGAGCAGCGCAATCGCGGCATATGGGCTATCGACGAAGCCGACGAAGCCGACGCCGAGCATCAGGATGGCGCCGAGCGTGAAGGCCGCGCGCCGCGCGTTGATGAGGCTGATATGCCAATATTTTTGCAGCCACAAACTGAACGTTCCGCCGAACAAGCAGCCAAAGTCGGCCGCCAGGAACGGCAGCCAAGCGAAGAGCGCGATCTGCTTCAAGTCCCAGCCGCGCGTCTGCGACAGGTAGAGCGGCATCCAAAACGTCAGCGTCCCCCAGGTCGGGTCGGCCAGAAAGCGCGGCAGCGCGATGCCCCAGAAGTTCCGCCGACGCACGAGCGACAGCACCGCAGGCCGCGTCCCATCGTGTTGCAAATGCTTCTCCTGTCCGGCGGCGATGTAGTCGAACTCTGCCGATGAGAGCGCCGGGTGTTTCTCCGGCGGGTGGTATAGCCACAGCCACACGGCCACCCAAACCAAGCCCATCGCCCCTGTCATCACGAAGGCTGACTGCCAGTTATATTGCAAGATCGCCCAGGCGACCAGCGGCGGCGCGAGCATCGAGCCGAACGAAGCGCCGATGTTGTAGACGCCCCCTGCCAGCCCGCGCTCTTTGGCAGGAAACCACTCCGATGTCGCCTTCATCCCGGCGGGGTTCGCCGAGCCTTCAGCCAGCCCCAGCAGCCCGCGCAGGACGGCGAGCATTTGCCAGTTGTGCGCCAGCCCGTGCCCCATACTGATGAGCGACCACGCGACAGCAAACAGCGCATAGCCGCGCTTGAGCCCGATCACGTCCAGCACGTAACCGCAGAGCGGTTGCATCATGATCGCCCCCTGAAACGTGGCAACGATCCAGGAGTATTGCTGCGTGCCGATATTCAAGTCTGTCAGCAGCGTCGGCGCGGCGACCGAGAGCGTGCTGCGCGTCAGGTAGTTGATGATCGAGCCGAGCATAACCAGCCCGATCATCCACCAGCGTAGTCCTCTGATTTTAGACATTGCCGACACAATCCCTTACTTTATGCAACGTTGTGAATCCTGATTATCTCGCCTTGCCTTATCGAGAAACTCGCTGTGCTTGCTCACCCAGGTTGCAACTTCGTTTCTTGGAGTTGCCGTATCAACCGGGCTAAGAGATTCAACATCATCGGCGGTCGCCTGAAAGTTCAACACTGTGCTGAAAAAATGGTGAGCCCGCGGCTGTGACCGCAATGCTCACCATCCGCATTATTGACTTATCGCTGGCGACTGCCGCAGGCGTTTGATTGGCATCCGCTGCTCAGAACGAATACTTCAGTCCCAATTGAATCTGGCGCATCGGGATGGCTGTTGAGTTTATGACGCCAAAGCCCTGATGCGCGGCATTGGCAGGCGCTCCAGGAAATGCCGGACCCGCAAGGATGTTGCCGTTTGGCGCACCCCATACCGGGTGGTTGAACACGTTGAAGGCTTCCACTCGGAACTGAAGGGCATGGCGTTCGCTGTAAGGCATGGTAAAATTTTTGGCCAGCGCCATATCAATTGACCGGAAATGTGGTGTGAGCATGGTATTGCGCCCGACATTACCGAAGCTTCCCTGGGGCGCCACGACAAAGGAGGCAGGATCGAACCATCGTGAGGGTGTGCGGTTCTCCGCATAGCCTGTGCCTGTCCCAGTGTAGCTCGGGCGGTCGGGTAGTGGGTTGTTGGTACCGGCATTATTGATACCGATGGTGAGAGTCTGCGGAACGCCGCTCTGGATCGTTGTGTTCGTGCTCAACTGCCACCCACCGATAAATCCGTTGGCGATTGCGTTGTTAATGTTCAGTGGTTTGCCTCTGCCTATAGGCAACTCATAGACAGCCCCTAGAACCCAACGATGCCGTACGTCGAAGGACGACAATCCCCGCTCGCAAGACAAGCAAGTGCTGTCTTGTGGAAAGAGGGTGTCGAGGCCCTGAGTGCGGGTGCCGCTGGCATTGTCAATCGACTTGGCATAGGTGTAATTCGTGGTCAAGCTGATGCCTTCGCCGAAGCGTCGTGTAATTTTCACGCTTCCAGCGTTGTAGTTTCCGTTGAAACCGTCATTGACATAAGAAATGATCCCGAAATTGGCAAACGGGCGGCGCGAATTGATGCTGTTTAAGGGACCCGGGAGCGCCTGGTTGACGTTTTGGAAGCCATAGAGGTGCCGGCTTTGCGACCCGAGATAGCCAACTTCCACCAACCAGTTGGCGCTGAGCTGCCGTTGCAGGCTCAGCAGGTACTGCATGGTATAAGGAGTCGCGTGGTCGTAAGCGACCGCCAACGCAAACGGCGGTGGCACCTGAACGAAGGATCCGCTTCCGCCGGGAATCGCATTGCTCCAGGTTACCGGATTGGCGGGCGTTGTGGTGAGATCCACGCGGGCCGCAATATTACGGGCCGAGTCGAAGTACGAAGAGTTGGCAATGTCTTCCATGTAGAAAATGCCAAAACCAGCACGGATCACGGTCTTGTCATTGGGCGAGTAGGCGATGCCAAGGCGCGGAGCGAAGCTCTTGTATTTGGTCTCCTTGAGGTTGTTGTTCAGACTGCCACCGCAGACCGCTTTCGTGCTGGTCCAACGGATGGCCAGGCCCTCGTAAGGATCCGTGCAACCCTTGCCCTGCCGCACGAAGAACGGCCAATCGGCTTGCGGAACGTTAGCAGTAAATTGGAATTTCGGTATCTCCACCGTGAAATAGTTGCCCAGCGTATTGGTGAAAGGCGGCGTCAATTCGTATCGCAAGCCCAGCGACAGAGTCAGCTTGGGGGTGACCTTCCAGGTATCGTCTATAAATCCATGGAAGACGTTGCGCTGGAATTTCGCATCGGCAATGGCGGCCGCATTTGTGGATACGAAAATTTTCCCGAGCAGGAATTCGGCGAAGGAAAAGCCCCCGCTTCCATTTACAGGGTTCTTGGTCGCGTTCGCCTGGAAGGTAAACACACCGCGTGAGAACTGGTTGCCCACCTGGTTGAAATTTTGCCGGCTGTACTCGCCTCCGAACGCGAAGGTGTGCTTGCCATGAATCCAGGACAACTTATTGACGAATTGCAGAGTGTTGTTATTGTTTGCGAAAGGACCGTCGTTGGCGTCGCCGATGCCTGTGAACCCGCCCCCGTTAAATGCGACGTTCGGAATTCCCCAGGTGATCGGCGCGCCGGGTTTTTGGTTCGGGATGCCTATAGCGGAAACCACATCCGAACTACCAGCGCTAAGCGTGCCAAGAGAGTTGAAGAAACGCGTATAGCCGAAACGGGCGTCGTTGACCATATTGGGAGTAAGGGTGCGCGTGTTGGATATGGCGTACTGTTTGTAGTTGGTCAGAACCTTTGTCCCCGCCAGATTCAGGCCTTGCGTGGAGGTGTTTTCGTCGCCCCAGTTGTAGCGTCCCATCCACTGCGACTTCGACGACTCGATGAAGTCCATTCTTAGAACAAACCCATCCCGGTTGAACGGTTGGGAACTGGTCTGCGCATAATTGTTTGTTGTGAGCGCGTTGCCGGAATTGTAGTATTGCAAAAACTTCAACGAGGTTGGGTCCAACCGGTTCGTGGGAATGATGTTGCCCGGGAATGGCTGCCCCGTGTTCGGGTCGTAGATGATCGTAGAGGGGAGCAACTCGCTGAAGTCGCCACCAAACATCTTCGTCGTCGGTACGGTAAAAGTATTCAACACGCTTTGCCGGCGACGAAGAGCCTCATAATTCGCCATGAAAAATAATCTGTCGCGACCGTTGAACAGTTTTGGGATGCGTACTGGTCCGTCCACTTCGAACCCGAAGTCATTCCACTTGAATGGGTTCTTCGGCCTGGCGGCGGTGAACTGGTACTGCTTAGCGTCAAGTTTGTCGTTGCGCAGAAACTCGAAGAGCGCGCCATGGTAGATGTTGCCGCCCGACTTGGTGAGCACGTTCACTTGCGAGCTTTGATGACCATACTCCGCCGGGTAAACGCCAATTTGAACCTTGAACTCCTGGATCGCGTCTATGGATGGAAGAGCGACGTAGGTGTTAAAATTCACGTCCATGTTGTTGACGCCGTCGAGCGTGTAGTAATTGTAAAAGATGCGCTGCCCGCCGACGGATATCGCTTGCTGGGCGCGTTCGCCGCCCTGGCGTGCACCCGCTTGCCCTGCCATAGGCGCCAGTACATTCGCATTGGGTGAAAGCGCGACGAGATTCAGGTATTGTCTGCCGTTCAGCGGCAATTCCGTCACAATCTTGTTTTCTATCACTGTGCCGATAGTCGTGTTTTCGGTGTTGAGCAGCGCGCTGTTGGTAGTAATCGCCACTGTTTCGCTGACCTGGCCGACTTCCATCGTCACATCCAGTCGCGCCGTCTGCTGAACTTCGAGCCTGATGTTATCGAGGGCCGATGTTTTGAAGCCTGATTGCTCGACTTTCAATTCGTAGATGCCTGGCAGCAGCGAGAGAAAGGTATAAAGCCCTTCGCTGTTGGTGGTGATCTTACGTGTAGCGCCGGTCGCCTTGTTGGTAACCGTAACGCTTGCGCCCACCACTGCCGCGCCCGATGAATCATTCACCAGACCAGTGATTTCACCACTGGTTTGCGCCTTGCCGGTAGCGGTCAAAACGCAGAGCATCGCCACACTGCCTAGTATAAGAAGTACAGAACGCAGTCTCATTTTCATATCTCCTCCTCTTGTAGATGCGCCGCAGCTTGTCAGGCCGCGGGGACTTAGGTCTGGTGTGGCCTTTGTGATACGAGGCCAGCAGAACATCAATTCCATTGACTGAGCGGATACCGCCAATGTAATCGGACAAAATCTCTAACAGTAAAGTCAGTCGGTCTATTGATTAATCAAATGGTAGAAACTCGCGGCGCTAATGTACTTCTGATATAAATGGCTGACAAGTCTTGTAACGTTACAAAACGTTTGTTAACATTCCCTAGCACTGTTTCCACTATATCAAAAGTCGTTGGGCTAAAAGCACTTATGAGCGGAATGGCACTAGAAACCAGTCAGTCTCTGACGAGCGAGCAAAAGCATGCGGCGCTCGAAGCCGTGCTGCACAGCCAAACCTTTGCCCGTGCCGACCAGTTGAGATGTTTCCTAAAGTACGTCTGTGAAATAGAGATGGCCGGTCGCGGCCATGAATTGACCGAGTATCTAATCGGAATCGAAGCTCTAGGGCGGCCAGCCAGTTATTCGCCGGGCGATGATTCGGGGGTGCGCACCCGGGCCTTTGCGCTCAGGAAAAAGCTACAGGAGTTTTACGAACACGAACAGCCCGACGCTGCGCTGCGCATCGAATTGCTGAAAGGCTCCTACTGCCCGCACTTTGTTGAGAGCCAGCCGCCTCAAAAAGCGAATGGCGACGCAACGCCGGCTGAGCCGCTGGCGCCGCAGCTTCTCTCTTCGCCCACGACGCAAGAAGAATTGCTTCCAACTGATACAACAGGCCATCATGAGTGGAAAAGAAGTTGGGTTCTCCCCTTCAGCGCTGGAGTCATGTTGACGGCGCTGCTCACCGGTGGGCTTTACTTGTGGCTGGGAGCCAGGCCGGTCTCTAACGCTGTTTCACACAACCCGGCGCCGATTCTGGCTGAAGCTTGGGGTCCGCTATTGGCGCCGAATGCCGATGTGTTGCTCTGTGTCGCTAATCCACCCTCTTTTTCGGTGCTTCCATCTCCTTTCCGCCCTCCCGCACGCCAGACTCCACTCACCGGTGAGCGGCCTTTGCCGCCAAACCTTTATGAGCTGTTCGCTACGCGTTATCCGGTGACGCCTAACCTGAGTTTGACCGTCACCACGAACGCCACCTATTGGGGAGATATGCTAGGTGCGTTGACATCGTCCAAAACCCTGAATGCCGCCGGCGTTTCGCCGCAGATGTTCCCCGAAATGGTCACCACTATGCCGACGCTACGACGCCGCAACGTGATCTTGTTTGGCGCGCCTGCATACAGCCCTATAGTTGCCCGCTTTCTGGAAAAATGCCCGCTACATGTCAACTACCTGGATGCCATCGTCGGCCCCGCCACAGAGCAGCCAACGACGAGTTATGCGCTTAAACGGGATCAGCAGGAGCGGCTGACACAGGTCTTCGGCTTGATCACCGTTCTGCCCGGCGAAAGCTCTGCCAATCAGCAGACCCGCATCCTGATCTTTTCGGGAGTGAATTCGGCTGGCGCGCAAGCGGCGGCGGAGTTTTTCAGCTCGCCAGAACACTTGCTCATATTGAAGAAGGAATTGAAAAAAGCCGGACACGATACTTTCCCGCCGGCCTATCAGGTAGTGGTCAGAGCCGAGACCGATGACAGCATTCTGCTCAACTTCCACTATGAGACCTACCGCATCATCACTCCATCGGCAAGCCATTGAAGACATTCATGACTTACCCGCGTGGTTTTATAGAACCCTGTACAACTTCAGGCAAGTTGCGAATTATCATCAGAGAAGTTGCTGACAGGCTGTACGTCTTCAGAAAGGTTGCTGATCTTCAGGATTGTTGCTGAATTGCTCAAATACCCGTCATCAATCGCGAGCCTGCGATTTTTATGATCTGTAGCATCTTCACTTCGCCGCTCTCCAACTTATCCAGATTCCGCTCTTTCAATTCCATGATTTTTGGCACGATCATATCCATCTGGCGATGCACGCCTCCCGTAATGTTGTAAATTTGAGCGATCACTTCTGTGCCGCTTGAATGCGCGATTTCAAGTCGCGAAGAAAATCCTCGTAGCCCGCAAGAGGATGCTCGATAGATGCCTTGACCACAGCCGCCTTCCATGTCCTGGTTGCGTTTTTTGGTTTGCCTGATTTTGCCATTGGTCTTATCAAACCCTTCAAAAGTGCTTTGAACTTTATATCTGCTAGAACAACTTGGTTCAAGATTTTTTCCGGCGTGCAAGAAAGAATTCAGCCTTCCTCGCGCGACTGCCTGATGATTCACGATAGGGTCATCATCTGCTGCTTTTTAGGAAGAAGCCCCTGCGGCAGAGGCGGCGGGTCTCGCGGTTTTGGCTTCGGTGGTTTGCGGTCGGCGAGGTTTTCTATCTCAAACTCTTGCGGACAACGATGTTTGAGATGCGGCTGCGGTTTTCCTTCAAAGCGCAGGCGGCCAACAATGATTGGCGACAGGGAGATCGCCAGCAACAGCAATTTCTGCGGACTCCGTTGGCGAATCTCTTGTGGTTTCATCCGTAGTGATGAGCCGGGCTTTTTTCTCCTATAGGAATGCTGTGTTACCTTGTATAGAGTTTTTGAAATTACGGAACAAGATTCATCCGCCGCACCAACTCTTGAAAACCCGGGTCAGCACGCAGCGGGTCAAACACCGGATTGACTTTCAATTGTGCCATCTGGTGGTCGCGTATTTTATACATGCGGTTCAATTCTTCGATTGCGAGATCGTTTTTGCCTACGCGTGCATAGACTTCCGCTCTGTAATAAGAGGGGGCAACAACGTCTCGATTCAGATACTGGAATTGCAATTGCCAGTAGGCCTTCAGTCCACCTTTTGACACCTCGGCAACCCAATCGACTCCAAACAGAGAACCATGTAGCGAAAATAGAGAAAACCACTCCTCTTCCATTCCCAACTGCTCGTACAAATAGCTAAGTTCGCCATAATAGGTGTTGAAGGTCGGAGCCATCCCCATCGTCTTGCGATACTGGGCGAGCGACTCGTCATAGCGACGGGCGTAGAATAATATTCTTGCTAAATCCGCATGAATATAGGGAGAGCGCGGATCAATGGCGAGCGCCTTATTGATGGAAGCGAGGGCTTCATCAAAGCGTCCCATTTCGCCAAGATAAAGTCCGTACCAATGCGGGGCTATCGGATATCGGGGGTCTAATTCTATCGCTTGCCTGAACTCGCGATCTGCGCTTTCCCAGTCCCAATCGTATAGCCAGGTGACGAGCGCCAGAGAGGTGTGCGCTTGCGCCAGTCCCTCATCCAACTCAAGCGCTTTTAAGGCGACGGCCTTCGCCTCCGTAAAATACTTCTTTTGCGGCACCACTTTATAGGCTGCCAACAGACTGAAACTGTCTGCCAGTCCGCTGTATGCCAGCGCGTAGTTGGGATCTTTTTTTATTGCCTGCTGAAAGTAGTCTATGGCTTTTTTAAAGCCATAGACCGTGCGCTGGCTCCACAAATATCTGCCTTTCAGGTAAAGGTTGTAGGCATCGACATCGTTGGTATAGCGATGGGCGATCTTTTTTTGCTCTTCCAGGGTTGGTGTCAGACCCAACTCCCGCGCCACATCATTGACCATCTCCGGTTGCAGAGACAGAATATCTGCCGACAATGCCTGATAGAATTTACTCCAGAGCTTTTCATTGCTCTGCGCATCAAGCAACTCAATACTGATGAAGAGATGATCCTTTTGCTGTTCAACGGTTCCCCTCAGAATGGTTTCAACCCCTAATTCATGTCCGATGGATTGCGGGTTCATAGACTCGTCCTTATAAGGATAGACCGAGTTGAGCGCCGGAACCGAAAGCCCCCGCAACCGCGAAAGATTGCTGATCAAAATGTTGGTAATGCTGTCCGACAGGTAGGCTGCATTGGGATCGGAATCATGGTTGCGAAACGGCAGTACCGCTACGGAAGTCCGCTCTTTACTGCCAGGGTTAAAAGCCCCCGTCCGTTTCGTGAATAGACCCACTGAGAGTCCAACCAATAAGCAAAGCAAGGCCACAGCGAGGGTTACAAAAGCCGATGTCTTATGTCGCTTAAAGAACTTTATGCTCCGATATAGATGGGAGTCTTGCCTGGCAATGACCGGCAACCCTTGCAGATAGCGGCGGATGTCTTCCGAGAACTGCTCGACAGAAAGATATCGCTTTTCCGACTCCTTCTGAATGGACATCAATACAATATTATCAAGGTCCCCCTTGAGCTGGGCTGCTTGTGTGGTTGGGGCAGGGAGCTGTGTCGCCGCGTCGTCGTGTCTTCGATGCTTCTTTTTGTTGGTGGATGGATTGTCCGATAGGGGCTGTATCTTTCGCTTGGTCGCGACATCGCTTGGCAGGCGCGGCTCGCTTTCCAAAATGGTCTGGAGAATCTCGTGAGGTACGCGACTTTTGAACTCAAATGGCTGTTCCCCGGTCAGTAATTCATATAATAACACCCCAAGGCTGTACACATCGCTTGACGCGGTAACGGCATACCCGCGCAGCAACTCAGGGCTGGCATATTCCGGGGTCATCACACGCAAGGCAGTAACGGTCAGGGCGGGGCTGTCGGTCCCACCTCTCGTATCGAGCAGCTTGGCAATGCCAAAATCGAGCAGTTTTGGTGTCCCGTTAGGGGTGATCAAGATGTTCGAGGGTTTCAGATCACGGTGGATGACCTTGTGCAGGTGCGCGTAGTGAACCGCATTACAGACCTCGCGAAACAGTTTGAGTCTCTCATCAATAGACAGATTATAAGTATCGGCGTACTCGTCCATGGACATTCCTTCAACATACTCCATCACGAGAAATGACAAGCCGTCTTCGGTTACACCGCCATCGAGTAATTGAACGATATTAGGGTGATTGAGATCAGCCAATATTTGCCGCTCTTTGCGGAAGCGGCGGATGATCTGGTCAGTGTCCATACCGCGCTTGACCAGCTTGATTGCCACCTGCTGTTCATACTGTTGATCATCGCGCTCGGCCAGATAAACCGTTCCCATGCCGCCGCGCCCGATCTCTCGTAGAATCTGATACTGACCGATGCGCTTGACAGTAAAAGGCATCTCATCAGGTTCATTCAGCAACCACTCCGCCAGTTCTGCGGCAGAGGTTTCAAGGGCTGCTGATTGCAGGAAGTTTTCATTCCGGAGATAAGCGGCGAGCAGCGATTCAACTTCTTGTTGCAGTGTGGGGCTGTCCGGGCAGGCGTTTCGGAGAAAGGCAGGGCGTTCATGCGGCTCGCGTTCCAGTGCTGCATGGAAGAGTTGTTTTACCCGTTGTAAGTCATTGAGCGTTTGCATATCCTGTCATTTACCGCTTAATTCGCGCAACAACCAAGCCCGCGCGAAGCGCCAATCTCGTTCCACTGTGGTGTCGGAAACGTTCAACACGCTGGCGGTTTCGGCGATGGTCAGTCCGCCGAAATAGCGAAGTTCGACAATCTGGCTTTCCTGAGGAAAACTCTTTGCCAGTTTTTGCAAGGCTTCGTCGAGTGCTTCCAAATCTACGCTATCAGCTTTACTGAAATCATTGACATCAGAGAGCGACAAGCGGCACTCGCCACCACCGCGCTTGTGCCGCTTATGACCCTTTGCATGATTGACCAAGACGCGGCGCATCATAATCGCTGCCACACCGATAAAGTGTTCGCGGTTGCGCCAACGAACCCCCTCCTGCCCGACCAATCGAAGATAGGCCTCGTGTACCAGCGCGGTTGGCTGGAGCGTGTGATTCACCCGCTCGCATTGCAGATAGCTGACTGCCAGGCGGCGCAATTCATCATAGACGATCATCATTAACTCGTCGCGGGCGGTGTACTCGCCATTGTCGAGCGCATTAGATATGTCTGTAAGGTTTGTTGGTGAAATCATAAATTCGATGAGGATGGAAATCCCTTCTGCGCAGCCAACTCTACCACCTTATCCAAGAATGCCGCAAATCCTTATGTCTGCCTCTCCATTGGCTTTACCAATAAAGACAAGCCTTTCATAAGCTTGAGATTTCCCTCCCCGGTTACAAATTGTTCGCTCAAAGGTGAAGGAAGATCAATAGAAAAGTTGCGTTACTCAGTAAGCACTCGTTTTTCCAGAAACCGTTTGGGCAGTCTGACACAGTTCGTGCGGTTGAGATGATCGAAGAGTTTCATTGCAGAGTTCAGATCGATCATTCCATGCAGTACGCCGATGTCAGAAGGTTGGATAGAGCAAGGAATTTACCCTGGCGATAAACCTTCAGAGTTAGTCGTAATGTCGCGTACACCTTTGCTTGCCACCTTGATCGCTACCGCTGTGGCTGGGGACTCAGTCGAAATATTAATAGGAGATTTTTCAATGAAGTCATTCATCGGTAAAAGCGGATTTTGTGGCAGTCGCCATTTTATTCTGGCGCTTATGGGATTCATACTGATAACTGCTGCCGGATTACGCCTTTCATCCGGCACGATGATTCCGGCAAGCACGGTTACCGCCGCAACCACAGAAGTGGTCGAACCGACACCGGCAGAACCGGCGGCAAATCCGCCTTCTTTGACAAACTCCCTGGCGGCAACTTCTGCTACGGCTTTCTTTGCGCCGATCATCACGGCGACCAAAAGTCATATGCCTGCCGGTAACTCCAGTCCTGGCGCGACCCTGACCTATTCAATCGTCATCTCCAACACCGGACCTGACCCGGCAACCGCCGTCAACTTCACCGATACCATTGACCCGAATACGACGTTTGTTCCAGGTACTGTGATCGTTTCGCCTATCGCGGTCAACGACACTTACAACACCATTGGCAACGTCAACATTGATGTGCCAGCCGCGCAAGGTTTGTTTGCCAACGACTTTGACCCCAATATTGGCTCAACGGGTGCTCTGGTGGTTGTCGCTCCTATACCGACGATGACCACCGGCGGCGGTACGCTTTCAATCAACACCTCAACCGGCGCGTTTACTTATAACCCGCCGGTAAATTATCGCATGGCGACAGACACCTTTACCTACACGC
>JANMSG010000498.1:0-2749 GCA_031389065.1 Acidobacteriota bacterium
GGTTCCCAGAATTTGAATCAAGCTGGTCGCGTAATGCGCCCACACAAACAGCGGCAAGCGAAACCAGGTCAAGCCAGGGGCGCGCATCGTGTGAATCGTGACGATGAAATTCAAGCCCGTCAAGATGGACGAAAAGCCGTTGATGAAAATTCCTATGGCGACCGCCATGACATTGCCGTTTGAATACACGCTGCTCAGCGGCGTGTAAAAAGTCCAGCCTGTATCAACGCCTCCTGCGACAATCGAGTAGAGCGTAAAGATTGCCCCGACGTTATAAATGTACCAACTCAAGAGATTGATTTTCGGAAACGCCAGATCTTTTGCGCCCAACATCAGTGGCAAAAGGAAATTGCCAAGCACAGCAGGAATCGAAGGGATCAGAAAGAAAAAGATCATCACGATGCCATGCATCGTGAAAAGTTTATTATAGGTTTCCGGCTGCACGACGTCGCCTTTCGGCGTCAGCAATTCAAGGCGAATCATCAGCGCGAATATGCCACCCAGAAAAAAGAAGACGGTGACCGACGCCAGATAGAGCAAGCCTATGCGCTTGTGATCTTTCGTCAATAACCATGACATGATGCCGTAATTTGCGTTTAAGTAATGCCTGCGCGGCTCAACAGGCCCTGTCGGCTGTGCCGTCGCTAATGCTTCTGTATTTATCATTGCTTCCTGGTCTCCTGTTTGGCAGGCGATGGAGGTATCGCATTCGGCGCTTTCGGTTGCGTGCCGGCAGGCGATTGCATCTGCGTATTACTGGCCGGCGGCAAAACCGTTTTCGGCGTATCGCCGCTTCCCTTTTGGGGACTTAATGATTTGATATAAGCGATGAGTTGGAGTAATTGTTCTTCCGAAACCAGCCCTTGAAACGTCGGCATCACGGGGTCATAGCCTGCGACAAGTTTGGCTCGCGGATTCATAATAGATTCGCGTAAATAATTTTCATCGGCGGTGATCGTCTGTCCGCCTTGCAGCGCCTGCTGCTTGCCGAAAACGCCTTCAAGCGCAGGGCCGCGCCCCGTCTGGTCTGTCTTATGACAAGAGTTGCAAGCCAGCGATTGGAAAATCTTTTCGCCGCTTGAAGCCAGTGTGCCACCGCTTGAACTGCCGCTCAACCAGGCTTGATATTCGGCAGGTTCCTGCACGACAATCCAGCCGATCATTCCTGAATGGTTGGTGCCGCAATATTCGGCGCAGAACAATTCAAAACGCCCTGCCTTGATAGGTTCCCACCAAACGCTGGTCACACGCCCCGGCACGACATCGGCTTTGACGCGAAAGGCTGGCACGAAGAGGCTGTGAATCACGTCTTCGGTTCCCATGGTCAATTTGATTCTGCGACCCAGCGGGACGTGCAATTCGTTGATTTCGCGTTGCCCGTCCGGGTGCTCAAATTTCCACATCCATTGTTTGGCGACGACGTAAATATCAATCGGGTCTGAAGGCGGTCGGAAGACTTTGAAGTAAACGGCTGCCCCCCACCAGAAAATGATCATCACGATAATGAAGGGTCCGATGATCCATAGCAGTTCGAGTTTCATCGAGCCTTCGATTTGTGCGGGATATTCGTCATCTGAACGACGGCGATATTTTACCGCAAAATAGAAGACTGCGGCGCTGATGGCAACGCCGAAAAAAATCGTCAAGAGGACGAGAAACAGGTACAGATAATCAACACTTTCGGCAACCGTTGAGCCTTGTTCGGGGGTAAATGGAATCCAGGAAAACAGGAAGGGAACGAATGAGAAATGTGATGGCTTCATTGTCGGTTGATGCTCTTCGAGTTTTTCTTTCGCAGCGCGACGACGACGCATAATGAATATCAGCAGAGCAACGCCAATAAAAGTAGCGAATCCCCCTAGCCTGATAAAATTCATGATGACGGGACCATATTTGCCTGTCACGGGGTCATAATGGAAACAGAACAAAAACAACTGATCTACGGGGTTGCCGATTCTGTTTTGCGAAGCCTCCATTAAAGAGAATTTTAAATCTTTCGGCGCGTACTCTATGCCGTACAGGTAGCGCGACAATTTACCTTGCGGCGTGACAACCATAATGCCGCTCGCGTGTATGTATTGACTGGTCGCCTCATCCCATCTGTATTTGAAGCCTACGGCATCGGCTAGAGCTTGAATCGAAGCCTCGTCGCCAGATAGAAAATGCCAGCCTTGCTCTGCGAGTTTACGCTTCTCGCCTTTGCGATCATAGCGGTCTAGATAAGCCTGTTTTTTCGCGAAAGCGGTTTCCGGGATATCTTTCGGATCGAAGCTGACGGTGACCACCTCGAATTCATCGCCGATATTAAAACTCAAAGTTTTGAGCGCTCCCGCCGTCCCATTTAATACCTGATTGCAGAGCATAGGACAGGTGTAATAAACCAGTGCGAGGACGACAGGCTTTTTGCCGAAATAGTCACGCAGTTGAACGGTCTTGCCGTTTTCATCAACAAACATTAGGTCGAGCGGAATCTGCTCGTCAAGCTTCTGGTCTATGCCTATGTCTTTCAAAGTAGCCGGAACATTGCTTTCGCGCACAGCGATTTTTGCGGGGTCCTTAAACTGCGCGAACGCCGACGATGAAAGCAAAAGGCAAAAGGTAAAAAGCAAAAGGCAAAAAGCGGATTTGAATCGCCGCACGGTTTTGGAAATATGGCTTTCGAGAAAATGATTATCTGGTGAAATCTTCAGCAGCCGTGTACGGGCGACCCTCTGTGGTCGCCCCTTGGTGAAATCCGTTAGCTTTTTGG
>JANMSG010000500.1:0-2124 GCA_031389065.1 Acidobacteriota bacterium
TCACCGTCTATGCAATCGCCAAGAGAGTCCGTGATGCGAAAAGGCGCGGCGAAAGTTTTGCCCGCATCCGCAGACCTTGTGAAGTATATGTGCGAGAAGCAATCGGGTGATTTGCTGCCGTACTCATCAAAGCGCGTCCAAGCCATATAGACGTTGTTTTTATTTGGCGAGCCTGCCACATTGTCCGTCACGATATAAGGCTTGTCTTCAAAAGGTGTGACGCTGTTGATGTGTTCAATAGCGGGAACCGATTCGCTCCACGTTTGACCGCCATCTTTTGATGAGGTGACAATAATGCCTGTTACCGCCCGCCTGGGTCTCTGTGTGCGAATGCCTTCAAACGAGATAAAGGAGTGATGCGCTACTCCGTCGCTACTGAAAGCGATGGCATCGTCGCCTTGCACAAGCCCTTTCGGATTTGCTGTCAGAGTCGTTTTACAGGTCTTTCCGCCATCGGTTGTCACATAAGCGGCAATTGTTCTTGTCGCGCCTCCGACTTTGCCGCCGATATGCGAAGCGGCAATCAGGTTATTGGGATTGGTCGGATTGATAGCTATGGAAACTTCGCAAGGACCGAATATATCCGGCTCGTTGAGTTTTACTATGGTATGTGATTGCGCGAAACTACTGGTTGAAATCAGGCAGAGAACCAAAGCGATACGAAAGATTGAGAGCATAGGCGAGCGACTCCTTTAATTTGTATTTGGATGACGTAATTTTGTCGCTTATTTGGGTATTGCGCGTCAAGTCACTCTCAACTTTTATGAGACTATTAGATGAATATTTCATATAGCTGAAGGCTATGGCTGTCACTGAAGGGCTGTGCTAATATTGCGCCGCGTTTTATTTGGAAGAGAATGGCAACGAGGAGAAAAAGAATGAAGCGATTATTTATCTGTCTGGTTCTACTGATATTCAATATTTCATCTGCAAGCGCGCAAAAGATAGACCCGAAAAAGCCGCTTGCTCGAATCGGATTTGGTTCCTGTGCGGGACAGGACAAACCGCAGCCGATTTGGGAAAAGATTCTCTCCGCAAAACCCGATGTATTTAGCTGCTCGGCGACAATATCTACGGCGATACCGAAGATATGAAAGTGATGCAAACCAAATACGAGTTGTTTGCTGCGATGCCTGGATTTAAGAAGCTCAGAAAATCTGTGCCGCTACTTGCGACTTGGGACGATCACGATTTCGGTATCAATGATGGTGGCGCAAATTACATGAAGAAAGCCGAATCGCAAAAGGTCTTCCTGGATTTTTTTGGTGATTCGCCTGACTCGCCACGTCGTAAACGTGAAGGGGTTTACGACGCGGGAGTTTTCGGTCCTGTCGGCAAGCAGGTTCAAATCATTCTGCTCGATACCAGATACTTTCGCGGCCCGCTACAAATCTGTAAGAGTTGCGCTGCCAATCAGGGGCGGTATGAGCCAAGCGACGACAAGACATCTACCATGCTTGGCGAAGCGCAGTGGAAATGGTTAGAAGCGCAGCTTCGCGTTCCCGCGCAAGTGCGGATCATCGTTTCAAGCATTCAAGTTATACCCGAAGATCATGGCTGGGAGAAGTGGATGAATCTGCCGCATGAGCGGCAAAGGCTTTACAACCTGATTCGGGATACCAAAGCGAACGGAGTGGTTTTCATCAGCGGCGATAGACATCTGGCAGAATTATCTATGATGGATGGCGGCGTTGGTTATCCTTTATATGATCTGACCTCGAGCTCGCTCAATCGTTCGTCACTGAGTTGGCGAAGATATGAAACGAATCGTCATCGAGTCAGCACCATGAACTGGGGCGATAACTTTGGCATGGTGAATATTGATTGGGAGAAGCCTGACCCGGTAATTTCCTTCCAGGTGCTTGATGACGAAGGCGACATAAATATACAACGCAAAATTCGTTTGAGTACATTACAACCGGGCGTTATCAAATAAGAATAGTAGGCAGTAGGCAGTATCACTGAAACGATGAATGCTGAAGTAGGAACGATGAACAGAAGATCGTCTTTGTTCATCATTCATCGTTCTGCGTTCATACTTCTATTTCATACTGCTTACTGCCTGCAACTCAGTGAGTCATCGCGTAGATGATGACGTTGATGCCTACTTTATACGCCGCCAAT
>JANMSG010000503.1:0-5705 GCA_031389065.1 Acidobacteriota bacterium
CAGCGGCTTGCGCGGCCTTGCCCTTCTCCGCGGCCACGGCGTCCTTCATCTTCTTCTCTTCGGCGGCGGCCTTGCCCTTCTCGTCGAGGGGCGGGGGCGGGGGCAGCTTGGCCAGTGCCGTGAACGAGGCGCCGAGAGCGAGCGTGGCAACCAGTGCAGCAATGCTGGTCTTCATGGTCAGTCTCCCGTGGCCGGTTGCGCGGTGCCCGCAACGGTTTTCTCGGGACGCTTGCCCGCCTTCACCTCCTCGTACCAGTACTGGTGATGCTCGCGGGCCCAGGTCTCGTCGACCAGGCCGGTCTTCATCGCGTCGAGCGCGTGGTCCATGCCGACGGTGCCGAGGTAGATGTGGAAGCAGGCCATCGCCATGGCGAGGATGGCGCACCCGCTGTGGATCAGGTTCGCAAGCTGCATCGCCTCGCGGCCCTGGTTCCAGTTCGGGAAGTTGAGGATGAGGCCGGTCACGCTGATGACCGAGCACAGTCCCACCACGAGCAGCCAGAAGAGCGCCTTCTCGCCGGCGTTGAACTTGCCCGCGGGCACGTGCTCGCCCGATAGCATGCCGCCGAACTTGCCGAGCCACTGCGCGTCGTGGGATTTCCAGAGGTTGTCCTTGATGTAGAGCGTGATGAAAATCACCAGGGCGAAGATGAACAACGGACCCACGAAGTTGTGCAGGTTCTTCGCGACCACAGTGAGCGAGGAGAACGCTGCGTGGCCCACGATCGGCAGGATGATGTACTTGCCGAAGAGGATCACGATGCCGGTAAGCGCCAGCACGACGAAGGAAAGCCCCATCGTCCAGTGCGCCACCCGCTCCACGCTCGAGAAGCGTTCGATGAGCCGCCCCGTCAACGGGTCGTGCGTCCTGATGGGCCCCTTGGCGAGGTAGAAGAGCACGAGGATCGCGAGCGGGATGAGGAGGATGATCCCGCCGTAGAACGTGATCGGCCCGTTGCGCAGCTTAACTTAACAACAAACTTGCGGTCGCGCTTGAAATGGCAAGCGAACAGGTAGATCGTTTCGATATGGAGCAGCGAGTTTCGCGCTCGGACAATTTTTATCAAGCAATTATTAACTCTATCGAAGATGAAGCGCCGCTGTCATCCATTATGCGAGAAGTTGCATCTTTAATTGTCGGTGACAGTTCGGCATTGTGGCTACTGGATCCTGCATCGCAAATGTTGCGATTCAATTCGTCATACGGTTTACGCGCAACCGAATTCCTTCCTTTGCCTATGGGACAGGGACTTGCAGGGAATGTCGTGGAAACCGGGCAACCACTCGCTTTGGAAGATGCTCCTGCAGACCCCAGATGTATCTTCCCGCGGGAAGCGCGAGAAAGCGGCATCGGCTCTTATCTGGGCGTTCCTGTGGTTTCAGATAGCATCGTCATCGGGGCACTCGAAGTTCACACGGTCAATCCGAAATGGTGGAGCGATAACGACGCGGCGACGCTGACTTCGGCTGCCTTAGCCATTGCCGCAGTGATCAAAAACACAGCCGTGCGCGGCAACAAACTGCGCGTTGAAAATGCCTATCTGGGATTGGCTGAAGCCTTGCAACGGCTGCACACTGAGGATGATTTGAAAGAAGCCGCTGTCGAAGTTTTAGGTCATGCGCTGGGCGTATCGAGAGCCACAATTATAGATTTCGATAAAGTGACGGGACCCGTAACCATTCAACATGAATTCAAAAGCCCAAACACGAAATCGGCTGTGGGAGCCACTTTCAGGGCAACCACTCTGCAAGAGACCATCGAAACCGCATCCGGCGGAGAGCCTCTGGCGATTACCGATTCAAGCGCCCAATCGCTGATTGGCAGGGAACAAGCCAAACAACTTGAGATGTTATCCGAGCTTGTTATTCCTGTGAAATATGACGGCAAAACCCGCTCGATCATTTATTTGCATCAATGTGACCGGGTGCGAATCTGGCATCAGGACGAGATAGAATTTGCTGATCGCGTGGGCAGGCAATTATCGCTTTCGCTGACCAATGTTGCTGCGTTGAATGCCGCAAACCAATCTGCGAGTGCCTCTCGTGATGCTGCTCGCAGCGCCTCCGATTCAATGAACAGAGCGCAGACGGTTATCCATTCAATGCCTGAATCCTTGATAGGTTTGGATAAAGACGGGCACCTGACTTTCTTTAACAACACCGCGCGAAATTGGCTGGGACTCAAGCAGGAAGACCTGGGCAAGGTCGCAAATTGGATAGCCCCGCTTACCATGACAGATGAGATGTTGTGGAGTCGCGTTGCCGCGTGCAAAACCGTATCCAGATTTGCAAGCCGCTTGAAGCACAACGATTTTGGCGAACGCACACTCTCGGAATCTCTCATCATGGATGATGATGAAAGTCGTTCTATCAGCATTTCTGTCGCGCCTATGAAAAGCAGCACAGGCGAAATCAACGGCTACATTGTGGTGTTGTGCGACACAGGGCATTTATCGATTGGAACGAGCGACCTCTCTTCGCCCTTACCTTCTCTCAAAGAACAACAAGCTGAAATCGAAGGCAAGATCGCTGAAGCGCGTGCCGCGGAATTGCACGCGCGCGCGCGCATCGAAAAACTCAATTCGTTAGAGGTAAGTCTCAGAGATGGCGGCGCAAAACAAATCGAAGCGGCTTTGCAGCAAGAACGCGAGCGTTTCCAACAAGAGCAGGCGAAGTTGCAAAGTCAAATGCAACAACTCCTTGATACCATCCAGCTAAAGAGCGAATTTATCGTCAATTGCGGCAGCGAGATGGAAACTTCGATTCAAGCGAACATCGGAATAGCCGAAATGCTTGAGCAAGGTGTTTACGGATCAATGAATGAACAACAGCAGAACGCCGTTCGTGAAATTGTCAAAAAGGCTAGAAGTATTAAGAATGATGTTAGCAATCTTGTAGAGTACGGAGCTTCTCGATCAAGATAAAACAAATGCTCAAGCTATGTCCAATCTGCGCCGATGAATTTTTGTTACGCATTCTTGCTTGCCCGAATTGTGGCTGCAATCTGGTTCCTGAATCTCTTTCGGAGGTCTCACAAATGAGCAGCAACCAACAAGAGACCCATCAAATTAAGTTTGTTGAGTTGTGCCGCCCGAAACTTATTCCTGTTGCCCAGCTCATCAAACAGACGCTCGAACAAAATGGCGTGCCGACGATTGTGCAAGGCGGAAACGCGCTTTCGTTGATGCCGCATTTGGCGTTTGGGGGTCAATTGCGCGTCCTGGTTGACAGCCAACAGTTAGACTATGCCCGCCAGTTGTATGAAGCCTACTTCGAGAATCAGGAAGATATAGATTATTCGATTGAGTAACCAAGGTCTCAGAAAATCAACCTTCTTTTCTTGATGCCGTGATGCCAAAAGCGATACCTGTAGCGATGGCTAATACCAATTCAATCCCGCCTGTCAATTGAGTCATGGATTTACTCAGCGGAATAAATTTTACGATGAAGGCGATGAGTAAAAGAATTGCGCTCCAGGCGAATAACCATTTATGTGATTTTAATAATTCCATATTGAATCTCTGTGATTTCTTTATTCCGTAAAGATCGCTGTTTTTGGTTTGAAGGACAGCCAGGCAAATGCGAAATAGTCACCATGCCTCAGGCGCTTGAGAAATTTTCCTTGCAGGCTACCACTGACCGCTTTGCCTGAAATGTTCCAATGGCTTCCTGTTTCGGTATCCACAAACTGTCCGCCTTCATAGCGAAACTTGAGCCGTCGTCCATCCACACGAGGGTCAAAGACGCCTGTAGAGCCAGACTCTTTCGATTTTTTCATGTCTATCGCATCGAGCGCCGAAAGAGCGCCTTCGGCGTGGAAAATGACGATCTCCTGTGAACCAATTTGGTCATAGATCACTCTGCGCGCGCTGCTAATCGAATAAGGATAAGCTTTGGCATGATCGTTGACTTCTACTCCTATGACCTTTTCCATAGGTCTCAATCGCGGGTCTGGCTTGCCTCGAAAGTGACTTGGGCGACCTTCAATATTATCGTATCTGAAATGTGGGTTGCGCCCATAATCTCGTATATGTCCGGTTTCTTTCGAGAGGATTTGCCCTCTGGGGAAGGCTGCGGCGAACTGTGCGAAACTGATCATCTGTGCAGGCAAAGAACTCAGCCTCCTGCCTGTCAAATCGCCAACAATGGCTTCTCCTGTGAACTGCTGCCACCAGGATTCTGTCTGATGGTCGTACAACACCATGTTGGAGCCATGAACAAAACCTGTAATGCCGAAAGATAAGATGCGACGACCCAATCTACGCTCAAAGACGATGGCGCTATTACAGACCGAACAGAAGGTGACAACAACTGGAAGGCCGCCGATTTGATCGTTAACGATTTCGTGCCAAACCAGAATCTGTAGCGGATAAGCGCGACTCACACCTTTAACTTGAAGCGCAATAACCGGCTCCTTATCCGTTAACCATTTCCGCGCTTCAAGAATGCTCACGAAACGCGGACGATCTATAGCCGGAATGCCATCCTTTGGTACAGGGATATCCGGAGAAATCAAATCTTTGAGATTTACCGAGCGCTTTTCTGTATTCGTTTTCCACTCAGGATAGTCTGTATCAGGTGCCTCTTTTCGCTGCTGTCCTGAAGCGAAATTCGCGCTTTGAAGGAGAAGAAATATGGAGAGTGCAACAAGCGAAAAGTTCTTTTTTCTCATAAGCGTTGAAGCGATGTAGCCGTAGAGGTTTCTAAGCTTACCGAGAAATAATAGGCATAAATTCGCAGATTGTCTATATCGCTACTTTACATTGTTCAGCACACGTATGCTTTCAGGATACAGATCGTCGAGCGTGCCGTAGTTTGAAATTAAGACTTGTTCAATGAAATAATGCATCAGGCTTTTTATCTATACCTTCCTATTTATGCTGATGTGCAGGGTGCGCCTCCTGCTTTAATGTGAAGGAGCGAATTTGCCGCTTCGTGAAAGTTTTCTCGAACTCTTTAATCTCCAGAAATTGATTTGTAGCAATGTCGTGGAATAGTTGTCGCGTTTTGCTTGCTGGCCAATAGATTTCCAGACTCTTTACCCGCGATGCTTTGCCTAGTCCGATTGATTGTGTCAAAGACGATGCTCCGAATGACCCGCCACTACTCACTTCACGATAGCGGGAATTGAGCTTGCCCGCTTTGTCATCCAAAACAACCTTTATTTTGGCGCCAATCGCGGCTCTGTTGCTTTTGACGCCCGTTAGTTTCAGCGACAACCAGTTATTGCCTTGCCCTGGGTTGGCAAATATCGCTTTGTTATATTTATCTCCGGGAGCGGCTCCGCCAATATTTATAGAGACGTCTTGATCGCCGTCATTATCTACGTCGCTGAAAGCGATTCCGTGACCTTTCTGCAAATGACCTGTTCCTGTTGAACTGGTCACGTCAACGAAATATTTGCCGCCATGATTTCTAAACATGACATTGGGGATCAGAGATGCGTAAGAAGGAGAGCCTGTGCCTAAGTAGAAATCGAGATAACCATCGTTATCAAGGTCGCCAAAATTAGCTCCCATGCTAGGCACAACGCGGTTCAACCCTACCGCTTTGCTAACGTCTAAGAAACCCCCTTTACCGGTGTTTCGGTAAAGCTTCATGGTCTCAGCTTGTGGGGGCATCGCTAAATAACCACGAGCTACTTCCGACACCGATGGCACAAAGCTGGAGACGAAAATATCTAGCAATCCGTCGTTGTCGTAATC
>JANMSG010000506.1:0-10009 GCA_031389065.1 Acidobacteriota bacterium
ACATTGGCCGACAAACCCTCGGGGGGCAAAATTTCGTTTACTTCCCTGTGTCACCCCTTAATTTTGCTAGTCGAACACCGTGGAGTTTTTTTGGGAGCCCCCCCTACGGGATTTGGCCTACACCCCCACGCCGGGACTCCAATTTTTTTCTTTCTCTCCCGATTGATCCACTACCTGAAATTTTTATCGTAACCAGTTTCTGTGCGAGAGCGTCATGAAAGGAGGCGAGTATTTTCAATGCACTACCAGCATTTGGCTACACACAAGATTGTTAATCTCCCCGGAGATTAATTTAAGGAGACAATTAAAAGTGAAAAAGATTTTAGCTTATAGTTCAATGTTTTTTATGGTGATGATGGCAGTCATATCTGTCAGCGCTGCCGGAACCGATTTCTCAGGCACCTGGAAGCTTGATGCGGCAAAAAGCACCATGCCGGCAGGACGCGGCGGCGGCGGTACACCAGATATCACGCTTATTGTTAAGCAAGATGCCAAGACCCTGACAGTCGAGAGAAAAGTCGTGCGTGAAGGACAAGCAGTACCATCCACACCCATCAGTTACAATTTTGATGGCAGCGAAACCAAGAGTGAATTGACAGGGCGTATGACAGGTACAGCCACTCACAAAACGAAATGGCAAAGTGATGGCAAAATTCTTGAAATCAACAGTGTGACGAAAGGTAATTTCCAGGGCAACGAGTTCACAGCAACTGCTGTTTCGCACTGGGAACTTGCTGACGGCGGCAAAACCTTAAAGATTCATACGAAACGTGAATCCCCGCAAGGCGTGACGGAATCTAGTGAAGTTTACGTCAAGCAGTAGCATCTGTTTTCAGCAAAGATTCTACTGAAAAAGGTAGGGCAGGAAGAAAACCTGCCCTACCTTTTTTGTCCATTTGCAGCTATCCTTCCAATCGTTATGCTACAAGTCGGCAACCAGGCTCCACAATTTTCTCTACCACTCATTGATGCCGCTGAAATCTTTACGAGCCAGACAAACGGCAAACCTACATTACTGGTTTTCTTCGAGACCGATTGTCCGACTTGTCATCTAACCATTCCTTATTTGAATCGCCTCGCACAAGAACTCGACGAAGAAAACCGCATCGTCATAGGGATTTCGCAGGACAACGAAAATGCCACACGCGAAATTATCAAGCAACTTGCAATAGAATTTCCTGTGTCGCTCGACAGTGATTTGCGCGTCACGAGAGCTTACGACCCACAAGCCGTGCCGACGCTCTTTCTCGTGAATCCTGAAGGCGAAGTCATCTACACGCAAATCGCTTTCGACAAAAACGATTTGAACACCATTGCGGCAAAACTGTGCGAAGCGTTACAGCGCGAGCCTTTCATCCTCGCTGAAAAATTCGACGGCAATCCTGAAAGCAAGCCCGGTTGCACATCGCGCCATCTCGAAACCACTGGTGAAGGCAAAGCCCCTGCGCCAATAACCCTCTACGCCAAACGCGCCGCAAGAGCTTCGCGCATAGAACTCGCAGGAGACACAGACCCTTACGATTATTGTTTGCAAGCGGGCTTCGCTGATGCTCTGCCCGTCGTGCCGCCTACGGTTGAGCGCGTCGAAAAGATGCTGGCCGCAACCCAGCTTCCACCTGATGAAGTTATAGGACTGATTGCGCCGAATTATGGCGCGGCGACTGTAGAAAAAATTGCCGCAAATGCTGTGATGGCAGGATGCGCGCCCGAAATGATGCGCGTGCTGGTGCCGCTTGTGCGCGCCGTGTGCGATGAGCGCTTCAACATTCACGGCGTTCAAGCGACTACGCATTTTGCAGCGCCTTTGATTATTATTAACGGCCCGGTTCGTCAAGCGCTGGGCTTTGCTTGCGCCAGCAATGTGTTCAGCAATATCTCAAGAGCAAACAGTTCGCTGGGTCGCGCCTTGCAATTAATCTTGGGAAATCTGGGCGGCGCGCGTCCCGGCGAAATTGATATGTCTACGCTTGGGAGTCCCGGAAAATTCTCTTACTGCATAGCCGAAAACGAAGAAGAAAATGTTTGGGAGCCTATGCATGTCGAGCTTGGATTTGCACCTGATCAAAGCACCTTGACGCTTTTTGCTGCAGAGCCGCCAAGAGGCGTGAGCGAACATAACGCAAGAGAAGGCAAACAGGTTTTGAAGGCCATCTGTCGCGCGCTTGCGACTGCCTGGACGTATCGCATCTGCTCTATGTTTGAGGCGCTCGTTGTGCTTTGTCCTGAACACGTAAAGACTCTCAAGCGCGATGGCTTCACGAAAGCAGAGGTACGCGAATTCTTGTTCAACAACACGGGCATTCCTTTGAAGGAATATGTCGAGGACAACGGCGAAGGCACGCAGTACACGCGATTTTATAAGGAAGCATTGATTGACGGCGAGCCTCATTATTTGAAATTCGCCGTGCCCGATCAGATAAAAATAGTTGTCGCTGGCGGAACCGCCGGAAAGTTTTCTGCGGTCATCAACAGTTGGGCAACAGGCCCACGCGGCAGCCAAATGGTCACCTATCCGATTGCTTGAAACGATGAACGATGACGTATGAACGATGAACTACAGACAAGAATTTTTATTCATCGTTCATCATTCATACTTCATCGTTCACTGGAGATGTTATGCCAACAATTCTTGTGAATCCTTTTGACGAGACGGTGCGAACGCAAGCGAAAATTGCTCCGCGTCTTGATACCTTGGCGGGCAAGACCATAGGTTTGCTCGACATCAGCAAACCCGGTGGCAGTTTTTTCTTAGACCATCTCGAACGCTTGCTCAAAGAGCGCTTCAACGTCAAAGAAGTCGTTCGCAAGATGAAGCCTACGTTTACGAAACCCGCGCCAGAGACGCTCATTCAAGAGCTTGCCCATTGCGACGCAGTGATCGAAGCGCTCGCTGATTGAGGCTCTTGCACGACGTGCAGTTTGCACGACACCGCAAAACTCGAAAGCCTAGGGATTGCCGCTGTCCCTGTCGCCACAAGCGAATTTATGACCGCCGCTCGCGCTCAAGCCAGTGCACTTGGTCGCTCTGACCTGGATGCGATTTACGTAGAACATCCGATTCAAGACCAAACGAAACTAGAGATTGAAGCCAAGGCAGAGGCTGTGCTTTACCAAATCGTCTCGCGCCTGGTCGCAAATGATACCGATGCAAATTGAAAGGCACCTATCCTTGGAGAAGTGCTTGAGCAGTCCGGCATGACTTATGCCTTTACGGTACCCACCAATTATTTTGAATGGCTATTAGCCCGAATTTATTGAGCATTTTGTACTCTTTGAGTATGCCAGCGGGCTGAGCAAAAATCTTTGAAAAATCTCTACATTGAGTTGCAACTGTTGCGCTTGCATTTGCGTTTCAATTTTTAAGGTGAGCGACCGAAAATTACTGTAACTCTACAGATGTTTTTCTGGTATTTGAGGCTTGTTACAGAATCTTTGTTGAGAACTTGAAAGTTATTCAATTTATTCTTGACGGCAAAAAAGCTTCGGAGTAGCATAGAAAAGCTCGGAAATTTCGTTCACAGCACTTATTAAATCAGCAAGGAGACTTTTCATGACGGCGAAGAAACTCTTCCTCGTGTTGCTTATCGTAGCAGCCGCAATAGGGGTAGGCACAATGAGTATCAGTGCCAATTCCAGTAGCAAAAAAGAGGTAACCTTTAACAAAGACGTGGCGCCGATATTTTTCAAGAATTGCGCCGAGTGTCATCGTCCAAACGACATCGCGCCGATGTCTTTGATGAACTTTAAAGAATCGCGTCCCTGGGCGCGTTCCATCAAAGAGAAGGTTGTGACCAAAGAGATGCCGCCCTGGAGTCCTGATCCGAAATACGGCGAATTCTCAAATGACCATCGTCTGGCACAAAAAGATATAGACACCATCGTTGCCTGGGTTGATGGCGGCGCCAAAGAAGGCAATAAAAAAGATTTGCCGCCCGTGCCCGAATTCACCAAAGGCGGATGGCAGATAGACAAACCCGATGTGGTTTTGTCTATGGAAAAGGATTGGGTCGTCGAAGTCAACGCGCCTGACAACTACATTAATTTCTGGATTCCGACAAACTTCAAAGAAGACAAATGGGTTCAGGCTGCCGAAATCATTCCGGGCAATCGCAAAGTCGTTCACCACGTCATCGCTTTCATTCAATCGCCTAAAGTAGCCGAAGCCAGAATGAATGCGGAAAAGACTGGTACGCGCACCAGTAACAATAATCAAAGCACTTCGATGATGTATTGGGACGGCACCTTGCGTCGCGTCAAGATGGACGCTCCTGTCGTTGATAACACCTGCGACAATCAGGCTATGGCAAGAAGAGCAGGCGGTGGTGGTGGCGAAGAGAACGAAGGCGCTTTGTTAGCTGGTTATGCTCCGGGGAAAGGCTTGGATGTTTGGCCCGCAGGCACCGCGAAAAAAGTCCCCGCCGGTTCATACATCATGTTCCAGATGCACTACTCAGCATTTAGAGGCGGACTGCAGAAGCCTGAACTGGATCGCACAAAACTTGGTCTGATCTTCGCAAAAGAGCCGCCCGATAAAATGATCATCACGGCTGGTGTTGTCAATGCCACCTTCAAGATTCCCGCAGGCGCGGACAGCCATGAAGTCACAGCTTGCATGACGGTTCCCAGAGACATCGAAGTCTTCACCTATATGCCGCATATGCACCTGCGCGGCAAGGATATGAGATACGATGTAATTTATCCCGATGGCAGGAAAGAGACCTTGCTGTGGGTTCCGAAGTTCAGCTTCAACTGGCAGACCATGTATTATTTGAAGAAACCCTTGACGATTCCGAAAGGCACGAAGGTGATTGTCACGGCGCACTTCGATAACTCTGAGAAGAACAAGTACAACCCGGATTCAAAGAAAGATGTTCGTTGGGGCGACCCGACCTATGACGAGATGATGATTGGTTGGTTTGATATGTTGATTGACAACCCTGCCAAAAAAGACGTGGCAGCAAAAACCGGCGACAAATAGTTGTTTAATAATGCAAACAGCGATTCGTCGCTTGGGTGATAAAAACACGCCGGGCAAAGCCTGTAAAAAAAAATCGCTCGGCATATTGCTATAAAGCAAAAAGTGTGGTGTCATGAGCAAAGCGTTCGTTGTGTGTTTCTCCTTCTGTTTTCTTTTAGCTCTTTGTTTCCTTGTGCCTTCAAGCGTGAGCGAGGCAAAGAATAATGCTAAGATCGGCGTGACATTCTCTAAGGATGTCGCGCCAATTTTTTTTAAGAACTGCGCCGATTGTCATCGCGCTGGCGAAATGGCACCGATGTCTTTGATGACCTACAAAGAGTCACGTCCATGGGCGCGTTCGATCAAAGAAAAAGTCGCGACACGACAGATGCCGCCCTGGCACGCAGACCCGCACTACGGGAAATTTTCTAACAACAAAAGCCTGACGCAAGGAGAGATTGCCACCATCGTCGCCTGGGTTGATGGTGGCGCCAAAGAAGGCAATGCGAAAGACCTGCCGCCGAAACCGCAATTTGGCGGAGGCTGGAAAATCGGCAAACCCGACATCGTGCTTTCGATGCTTGAAGAGTACACGCTGGAAGCGCAAGGCGCTGATGAATACATCAATTTCACTATTCCCGCAGATTTTAAAGAAGACCGCTGGATTCAAGCCGCAGAAATTCACCCAGGCAATCGCAAAGTTGTGCATCACGTCATCGCTTTCATTCAAACGCCCGAGATGGTCGCAAATACCAAGGCTCTGAGAAGCAAAGAGTCCATGGCGAAGACGATTTTTTATCAGGACAAAACGCTCATCCGCGCCAAGATGGACGCGCCGGTTTTCGATGAAGGGTGCACAGCCCCCAACGGCGGGTTCGCTCGCGGCAGCGGTCAGGAGATAGGCTTCCCGCTCAGTTTCTACACCCCCGGCAAAGACGTTGACATCTGGCCCGAGGGTTTTGCGAAAGCCATCCCCGCCGGCTCGAACATCGTCATTCAGATGCACTACTCGAAGACCACCGGCAAAGTGGAAAAAGACCGCACCAGTGTCGGCCTGATATTTGCCAAGAAAGCGCCCGAACGCGCTTTGATGTCGTTCGGCATCATCAATCACTATTTCAAAATTCCCGCCGGCGCAGAGAATCACGAAGTCACAGCCTGCTTCACCTTCGGGCGCGACACAGAGTTGTTCACCTTCCTGCCGCATATGCATGTTCGCGGCAAAGATTTTAAGTACGAAGTGATTTACCCCGATGGCAAACGCGAGACCCTTTTGAATGTGCCGAAGTATGATTTCAACTGGCAGACGATGTATGTGCTCGAGAAACCAATCATGCTTCCCAAAGGCACGAAAATGATTGTCACCGCGCACTTCGACAACTCGGAGAAAAACAAACATAATCCTGACCCCTCAAAGGCCGTACGATTCGGCGACCCGACCTATGACGAGATGATGATTGGCTACTACGATTATGCAGCGAAAACGCCGCCCCGCCTGCAAACGAAATTGGACGCCAAGGTTTATGATAACTATGCTGGCGACTATGCAATCGGTGGGACTATTTTCAAGGTCGTAAGAGAAGGCGACAAATTGATGTTCATCGTTCCCGGTCAGCCGAAAGTCGAAGCGATTCCCTCTTCGGAGACGAAATTCTTCTTCACGGTGGTTGACGGCGAAGTAACTTTTATCAAAGATGAAAAAGGCGAAACGACGGAGATGGTTGTTGAATTCAGCGGGCGAAAGGTTCGCGTCAAAAAAGTAATCAAACCGGTTTCCGCAACATCAGGAAAATAAGGCGCAAAGTCAGAACCGCCTGCGGTAGCGGGCGCGTACGACTCTTGACACCAGGTCGCTACCGCTCCCTGTTCTGATTTGCACATACTCTTAAAGAGGAGGCTCGAAAACATGAGAAGAATCATAATGACTTCAGCCGTTGCGGTTTTCATCGCGGCAGCCTGCTGCGTCGCTTTAACGACAGTCAAGGCCAGCGATACGAAGAAAGCGGCAAAAGCAAAGGTGACATTTGCAAAAGATGTCGCGCCGATTTTTTACAATAAATGTGTAGAGTGCCATCGCACTGGCGAAATTGCGCCGATGTCTTTGATGAGCTATAAAGAATCACGTCCGTGGGCGCGTTCGATCAAAGAGAAGGTTGTAACCAAGGAGATGCCGCCCTGGCACGCAGACCCGGCTCACGGCGCTTTCGCAAATGACCGTCGCCTCTCGCAACCAGAAGTTGACACCATCGTCGCCTGGGCTGATGGTGGTGCAGTCGAAGGCAATGCGAAAGATTTACCACCTACGCCAAAATTTGCCGAAGGCTGGAATATAGAAAAACCGGATGTCGTCTTCAAAATGCCTACCGCCTTTGCGGTTCCGGCAACCGGCGTTGTTGATTACAAATACTTCAATGTCCAGACCAATTTCACGGAAGATAAATGGGTTCAGGCCGCAGAGGTTCGCGCTGACAAACGCCTGGTCGTGCATCACATCATCGTCTTCATTATGGATAAAGGGCAGCAGAAACTTCTTGTCGGTTGGGCACCGGGCGAACAGCCAGCCGTGATGCGTGATGGCTTGGCAAAGAAGATTCCTGCCGGTGCGACTTTGCGTTTTCAGGTTCACTACACGCCAAACGGCACAGCCGTAAATGACCAATCCTATGTCGGCCTGGTTTTTGCGAAAGAGAAGCCGAAAAATGAACTGCAAACCATGCCGATTATGAATATGCGCTTTGCTATTCCTGCAGGTGACCCGAACTATCAGGTTGAATCAACCTACACCTTTAAAGAGGATGGCAGGATTCATTCCTTGATGCCGCATATGCACGTTCGCGGCAAAGATTTTATTTATCGCGTGACCTATCCAGATGGACGCTCTGAGATTATTCTCTCTGTTCCGAAGTATGATTTTGCCTGGCAGACTTACTATATGCTCAAAGAGCCTGTTGCTGCGCCCAAAGGTACGCGAGTAGATTGTCTGGCGCACTTCAATAATTCTACGACCAACAAATACAACCCGGACGCGACGAAAGAGGTGCGTTGGGGCGATCAGACATTTGAAGAGATGATGATTGGCTGGATGAGTTACACGCTAGACAAAAACGAGGTGAAGCAGGCAGTCGAAACCCCTGTCAGTCAAAAAGTCAGCCAGAACAAGTAACGGCGTACAGTCATTCTGTAATTTTCATCTCAACTGTTAAAATATTAGGCGCGGCTACGGTTCGCGCCTAATTTGTCATTGGGCTGAGAGATTTTTTAACCAAGGAGTTTTTATGAAAAGAACGATAATGATTTTTACATGTCTGGTTCTTTTCTCGCTTCCTGCATTTGCTCAAACGCAAACGAAGCAAAATTCAACAACCGCGCATACGAAGCCAGCAGACAAATTCGATCCTTCGAGAAACGCACGTAAAGATATTGAAGATGCCATAGCCAAAGCGCAAACAACTCATAAACGCATTATGCTCGACGTAGGCGGCCAGTGGTGCGTGTGGTGTCACAGACTGGATGATTATTTCGCGCAAAACGCCAACCTCAAGGCGTTGAGAGAAGAAAATTTCATCTGGCTGAAAATTAACTTTAGCCCTGAAAATGAGAACAAAGAGGTGTTATCAGCGTATCATGAAATCAAAGGCTATCCACACATTTTCGTGCTTGATGAAAATGGCAGGCTTTTGCACTCGCAAGATACAGGCAAGTTGGAGGCTGGCAAATCGTATGATCTGGAAAAAATGCTTTCATTTTTAAGCAAATGGTCGCCGCCAAAAGAGCCTTGATTTGATCAGCTCAATTTGCATTTCAAGAGAACAGAAAATGGTTCGCTGACAACCGCCATTTCACTCAATGAATCAGAATAGAGAGCCACAATGAGCAAGTTAAAGAAAATCCGTATCGCCACTTTTGTTTTGCCTTTTGCCTTTTGCCTTTTGCCTTTTGTCTTCAAAGATTGGGCGCACGAGCCAATCACAACGAAAGTGCGATTCAATAAAGAGGTCGTGCGAATTTTTGAGCGCAGTTGTTTAAGTTGTCATCGTCCCGGAGGCATTGCTTTTTTCTCGCTTGCGACGTACGAAGAGGCGCGCCCCTGGGCAAAAGCCATCAAAGAAGAGATGCTCGAAAAGCGTATGCCGGTGTGGCACGCCGTCAAAGGGTTCGGCGATTTTCGCAACGCGCCGCGCCTGACGCAACGCGAGATGGATTTGATCGTCAATTGGGTGGAAGGCGGTGCGCCGAAAGGCGAAGACAAAGACTATCCGGCAACGCCTGTTTATTCCGATGACTGGTCGTCAGGCAAACCTGACGTGATTTTGCAGCTTGAAAAAGAACAGCAAGTCGCCTCCGATACAGATGAAGTTCGCGCTTTCGTTTTGCCCGCGAATTTCAAAGAAGACCGATGGATTCGCGCCATTGATTTGCGTCCTTCAAACGGCGCAGTCGTTTTATCCGCGTCAATTTATCTTGAAGGTCAGGAGTCAGGAGTCAGGAGTCAGGAGTCAGGAGTCAGGAGTCAGAAGCCAGCAAGCACGATGACGCAAAATATTACGAATCAATCTGCGTCTAACTCAGTCCTCAGTCCTCAGTCCTCATCACTTGCTCTAGCGACCTGGGTGCCAGGACAGAAAGTTGTAGCGCTGCCCGACGGGGTTGGACGATTGTTGCCTGCGACTGCGCGCTTCGTTGTGAAGATTCACTATCGCGGCAATGGTGAAAAGGCGAAAGACAAGAGCGCCATCGGTTTGTATTTTGCGAAGACACCACCGCGCAGACAACTTCGTGATGTTGCCATCACAAATCCTGATGCAGGCATCCCGGCAAAGGAGCAAGCATATCAACTCAAAACCTCTCTCACTTTGCACCAGGATTCAGAGGCAATTGCGATTCGTCCCTTTTCTAGCCCGTTGATTATTTCCTTTCAAGCGTCAGCGTTTTTACCCGACGGCACGGAGCAGATTTTGCTATGGTCGCGCGGCAATAAATATGATTGGCAACCGACCTATTACTTCAAACAACCGATTGTTTTTCCGAAAGGCACACGCATAGAAGTGACAG
>JANMSG010000168.1:0-6178 GCA_031389065.1 Acidobacteriota bacterium
CACGCCAATTTGCTTATGATTTATAAACAACCACGCTCTATTCAAGTCGTCATCTTTGCTGAACTTGAGAACCAAAGAGAGTTTCTCTTGCTTAAGCGCGTAGCCAGTCACGGTGGCTTCTGGCAATCGGTGACAGGCTCGCTTGAAGAAGCAGAAACGCATAAACAAGCGGCTGTGCGCGAAGTCTCAGAAGAGACAGGAATCCTTTGTCTCGCCGAAGATTTGATAGACCTGAATCTCACAAACGTTTTTGAAATCGCGCTGCAGTGGCGTTCAAAATTCGCGCCTGATGTGACTCATAACGAAGAGGTTTGTTTTGCACTCAAGGTGCAAAAGTGTGATGTGCGATTAGATCAGCGCGAACACCAGGAATATTGCTGGGTAAATTTTGAGCGGGCTTTTGAACTGCTTTATTGGGAGAGCAGCAAAAAAGCGCTGCGAGCTTTGCCGAATTTTTAGTGAGACAGGGAGATGGGGAGTAGGGGAGAGGGGGAGTAGGGGAGGTGGAGGAGGAAGAAAGGTTGTTTTTATAGAATTTTCCGTTCAATTCTGCTGGCAGCACTTTTCCGTCTGTGATGTTAATCATCAAGACTGAAAAGAAAGGCTGATGAAACTTATCGTTGATGCCTCATTACTCCCCTACTCCCCCTCTCCCCATCTCCCCTGCTTCCGTCAGGTGCGCGAGGTTAAAAACAGATAAGCGCCGCCGGTACCGAAAAGTAAATTCGGCCCCCAGGCGGCTAATATCGGCGGCAAGATTTCGTAGCGCCCCATCTGTTCAAATAATCCTATCGTTCCCCAGAAAGCCAAGCCGATGCCTATGCCGATCGCCACGCCGTACAAGGCGCCGCGTTTGCCTACGGAGAAGGAGAAGGGAAGCCCGACCAAGACCATAATTAAACAAGTCAAGGGAAAGGCGATCTTGCTTTGCAAAGCGATTTTCAGATCGAGTACATCAAAGCCTGAGCGGGAAAGCTCAACGATTTTTTCTCTGAGTTCAGCGAAGTTCATGGATTGTGAGCCGCGAAAATCTCTTCTGAAATAATCGGGTTGTTCTGCAAGCAATACTTTCCGCTCTTTGAACTGCTCGAAGGCGAGCAATTTGTCATCTGCAAATTTACGTTCCCAGCCGTCTTTCAAAACCCAGGTTCTTTCGCTCGCATCCCACACAGCGCGATTGGCATACAAGCGTCGTTTAATACCGAAAGGCTCTTTGGCTAGATCTATAATGTTCAATTGTGCGAACGTGTTGTTGGTCGGATTGAAATAAGCGTAGTTGAAAATGCGGGAATCCAAGCCAAATATCCATTGATTCTTCGTTTGATAAAACGTCTGTGCAGGCTCCTGTCCGCTACGTATCAAGGCTCGCAAATTGTTTTGTCGCGGATTGGTGAAAGGCATAATGTAATCTTGATTAAAAAAGACCAATCCTGCCAGAAACAAAGAGATAACGACAGCGGGCGCGGCTAATCTGAAGATTGAAAAACCGGAAGCTTTCAAAGCGACTACCTGACTGGTCTTTTGAAGAATCCCGAAGGTGATCATCACGGCGACAAGCGCTGCCAAAGGCGCTGTGTAATTTGCAATCAACGGCAACAAGAAAAATAAATAGTTTGCTACGACCATCCATTCGATATTGTGTTTGGCGATGGAGTTGAGAAGTTGAAAGAGCGTAATGATAATAAAGAGAGCCGAAAATCCGCTGATAATGTAAAAAAAGAAGCGTAATAAATCGCCGATGACCAATCTGTCAACCAATTGAGGCCAGCGGGCTGCAAGGATTTTTTTCACCGCTGCGCTTCGCTCCACTTTGTCGGCTGGCGCTTGAAGTGCTGTTTCTGGCGCAAAATTTTCTATGTTGGAAGCCTGTTCGGCGCGTTTCCTAGGGGAAGGCAAAAGATGGCGCAAACTGCTTAAAACCCCAAACACATTTGACCCCGGCTGTCTTTGCATGAAGATGACGAAAGAACCGAAAGTGGTCAGTACAAGATTAGCCAACCAAATACCCAACCAGGCCGGAAGCTTTCCGGAAATTGCCGAGTGTTCGCCTGAGAGTGCCAGCAAATAATAAATGATCGTGATTCCAAGACCGAGCAAAAGACCGAATGAACGACCCGTGCGAACGTGGCTGATGCCAAAGCCTACGCCGAGCAGCGCGAAGACTAAACAGGCGGTTGGGTATGCCAGGCGCTTGTGAATTTGGGCACGCCATTCGCGATTCTCCTCCGGAGCCGCAGTGTAGCTGATTAGTTCACTCCATTCCATCTCATCTACATCGCGTTTTTGCGCCTTCTCATTTGCACCTTCGTCCTTTTTATCTCCCGAAACATCTATGCCGACAGTCATCGCTTCAAAATGGAGTGAGTCGTACTTCTGTTGAAACCGGAGCCGCTTTTTTTCCTGGTTGCTTGCTCGAATTGCCTCCTCTTCTGGAGTGAGAGGCTTTTCTGAAGCCTTGTCTTGGCTATTTGTTTCTTCGGTCTCTTCAGGGTCTATCAGCCTTGGAGCGCTCGTTTGATGAGAAGAACCAAATTGCAAATACATCTCCGGCATTTGTGGATTGCCTTGAACGTTTTCGGTTTGACGAAGGGAGCCATTCTTTGCGGTGAAGATTTTCATGCCGCCTTGCTCATCACTCATATCAACAATGAAGATGTTGTGCCAGAGGTTTTTGGTGCGGTCAATGTCTTCGATGTATAAAACCTTTTTTGGAATGCTCTCTTCAAAGACGCGCGGCTTGATTTGCGTCGTGATACCTTGAAAAACCATCGCTTGATTTGACTTGATGTTGTTGAGATTGCCTATGGATCGCGGCAGGACATTGAAAGTGATGTAGAGCATCATGGCAGCAACGACTAAGGCTATGGCAATGACAGGTATTAAAATTCGCAAGCGGCTTATCCCGCTTGCCCCTAAAGCGATCATCTCACTGTCGCCGGATAGACGGCCAAGCCCTACGAGAGTTCCGACCAAAAGCGCTATAGGAATTGTGAAGACCGCAATTCCCGGCAATAACGCCGCCATGATCTTGCCAATCGCTTGCATCGGTACGCCGGAACGCGAAGAGACAACCAGCAATTCAGAAAAACGACTTGCTTCATGCGCGAAGATGATTGCCGTCAAAAGCAGCAAGGCAAGCAGGAAATAAGGGACAATTTCACGAATTATGTAGCGGTCTATGAGTCGGAAAATCACCGCAAAAGTCTAGCACGCTGTCTTGCCAGTTGTCAGTTGTCGAAAGTGACAGGTAAAAACAAAAGCTCAAGTGACAAAGCGCAAAAGATGAAGCTATACTTCGTTCATTACGTTATGAGCAAAGTAAAGTTTTTAATGGCTCGCATTCTCTGTTTGCCCCTCGCTTTGTTGTTGCTGGCCAATAGCGCGACAGCGCAAAGCGGTCGCAAACCAACTCCGAATCCTTCAACAAACAACTCATCAGACGATACGATCAAGCTTCGCGCCGAAGAGGTCTTGCTAAACGTCACGGTGCTTGATAGCTATGGCAGGCAGGCCACGGATTTGAAAAAAGAGGAATTCATTATCGCTGAAGATATGCAGAAGCAAGACATCGCCAGCTTCTTGATCAGCAGCGTGCCTGTCAACGTCGTGATGATGCTCGATGCTTCCGGCTCGATTGTGGCGGAGATTACTTCTCTGCGCGATTCGGCGATGAAGTTCATCGAAGGGCTTGACGCGAAAGACAAGGTTTCCATCATGGAATTTCACAGCAATGTCGAATTGCTTCAGGATTGGACATCGAGCGCCGATGATTTACGCCACGCGATTTCCTGGCGCTTCAAACCGGGAATGGTGCGCACCAAAAAGGGCAACTCGACGTACGGCAGCACGGCGCTTTATGATTCGATGTTGCTTGCCGCCGAAGATCAATTATCGAAGGTTGAAGGGCGAAAAGCCATCATCATACTCACAGATGGTGACGATACTTCCAGCAAAGTGACTTTCAACCAGGCGCTTTCGGCAATCATAAAAACCGGCGCGGTGGTTTATGTCATCAGCAAAGCGCGAGCTATGATTGCGGATTTGGACAAGTATCGCGGCAAGACGAATCGTGTGTTAGGTGGCGGCACGGCTCAGATGGCTGACCAGATTGCTACAAGACTAGAGAACGCGGAAAGAGTGATGACGCAGCTTTGCGAGAAAACCGGCGGGCAAATTTTTTCGCCGCTCAAAGAAGAAGAGATGAAAGAGGTTTACGCGCGAGTCGCCCGCGAATTGAAGAATCAATACATTATCACCTATGTTCCGAAAAACGATAAACATGATGGAACCTTGCGTTCCGTAAAAGTTTTTCTCGCACGCTCCGGCTATACAGCACGCACACGCGACAGCTATTACAGCCCAAAGAATTAAATTAGCGAAAAGTTCTTTTGAGATGCAGGAATAAACTTCGATTGGAAGAATATGGGCTGGAATTATCGAGTAATGAAACATTCTGAAAAATCTCCAGAAACGGGAGAAATCGAAGAATGGTATGCAATTCATGAGGTCTTCTATCGTAGCGATGATGAGGACGATTTATTGGTTAAATCTGACCAAACTGCTGGATACACACTAGAGCCAATCAAAGCTGTCGCTTTCAATCTGGATGATTTGCGTTGGCGACTCGAAGAGATGCTGCAAGCGTTAGATAAGCCTGTTCTTGAATATTGTGAAGATGAGAGTCCGCTTAGTTCTGATAGCATTCAGTGAGCGGTTATGCGTGCAAAGACTTGAGATTTTACTTCTGCTCAAAATCTATAAATGGAAATTGTGGTGCCAGCGAAACTCTAAAATAAAATGCTCCACCTGCCTACGTTGCTTCTGCAAATTGCCATCATTGTCGCCATTGCCAGACTGTTCGGTTGGCTTTTTCGTCGTCTGCATCAACCCCAGGTAATCGGCGAGATGGTCGCAGGCATTGCGCTTGGACCTTCCTTGCTGGGCTCTGTCGCTCCCGGAATCTCTACGGCACTTTTCCCAACCGAAAGTTTGATCGCTTTAAATACCGTTAGCCAGGTAGGCGTCCTGCTCTTTCTTTTTATCATCGGGTTGGAACTCAATCTGGCAATCCTGCGAAAGGTTGGGCATTCTGCTGTTGCTACCAGTTTGACGAGCGTATTCGCGCCATTCATCCTTGGTTTTGCGGTAGCATTTTTCCTCTACTCCCGCTTGTCTGATGAAGGCGTCAACATCATTCACTTCTCTATCTTTATCGGCGCGGCGATGAGCGTCACCGCTTTCCCTGTGCTTGCCAGAATTTTAATAGAGCGAAAACTATTTCATACGCGCATCGGCGCAATCGCAATCGCAAGCGCTGCCGTCGATGATGTGATGGCTTGGTGTTTTCTGGCAGTAGCCGTGTTGTTGACTCGCGGGAAAGGCATTGCGACAGACCTGGCAATTATGCTTGTGAGCCTTCTACTATTCGTGGCAGTCATGCTTTTCGTAGTGCGCCCACTGCTTAGAAGACTCGAAACGGTTTATAGAGAGCGAGGAGAGATCACTCAGGGAATGTTAGCAATTGTGGTGTTATTGCTATTGTTTTCTGCCTTGATTTCTGAGCGAATCGGAATTCATGCTCTGTTCGGAGCTTTTTTGGCGGGTGCGGTTATGCCAAAGGGCGAGGACTTTATTCGAGACCTCTCCGGCAAGTTTCAAGATCTAACCGTCGTTTTGTTCCTGCCTGTCTTTTTCGCCTTCACAGGACTGAAGACTTCTATACGTTTATTGAACGACGCGGATCTCTGGGGATATTGCGCGATAATTATTGCGACGGCAATCGCCGGGAAATTGGGCGGGGCGATGCTTGCCGCTCGCGCTACAGGAATGGCTTGGCGCGAAGCAGGTGCTGTCGGCATCTTGTTAAACACTCGCGGTTTGATGGAACTGGTTATTTTAACGATTGGCTTAGAAGCAGGAATCATCTCACCGACCGTCTTTACGATGATGGTGCTGATGGCTTTGGTGACCACAATCATCACTACACCTCTGTTGCAATTATTTTATCAATCGCCAAAGGGACAAGAAGATGAGAGCCACTAAAGTGTGTCGCCTCATTTCACTTTTTGAGATGACGCGGTTGACATGGTTTTCAATTTATCTAAAGCCTCTAAGGTTTTTCGCCAATCGCCTTTATCCTGCTTTGTCGCGATCGGAGCATTCAGGTTGCTATAAAAAC
>JANMSG010000174.1:0-7681 GCA_031389065.1 Acidobacteriota bacterium
TAGCCCGCGAAGCGGGTGATAGCCAACTATCTATCACCCGCTTCGCGGGCTAGAGACTATCATCGCTATTCTTTACCCAGCGTTGCGCTTCGCTTCACACTGGGCTTTATGCTGTCACCCGCTTCGCGGGTTTGTTCGATTCGGAAAGACTCTACTTCATAACCTGCGCTATAATCTCTCTCGTGCCAGCAACAACTCTGGACAGCAGCACCTTAACAGATATAGATTTTTGCTTGAGGATAATTCAGATATGACACAACCAATTATTTACAACCATAGCAGTGAGCCTTCTTATAAAAACAAGAGAAACCCTACGCGGCAGGCGGCGTTTCAGGACAATAAAACGACCGAGCGATTCCGCGATTACCAAGCCGAAGCCCGCGCCAGCGTCAGAGAATTCTATAGACTCAACCATACCAACCAGACAGTGGATTTCGTTCTGGCAAAAAAGCACCAATACCTGGCAAAGACCAATTACGCAATGGGGATTTGGGATGCCATAGAACTTCTGAACACTTTAGTTGATGACAGCGATCCCGATACAGACTTGCCGCAAATCGAACACAACCTGCAAACCGCGGAAGCCATACGCAAGGACGAACACCCGCGTTGGTTTATCCTGACAGGATTAATTCATGATCTGGGTAAAGTATTAGGCTTGTTGGGCGAGCCACAGTGGGCCGTCGTAGGAGATACGTTCCCTGTGGGCTGTGCCTATTCGGATAAGGTTGTTTACTCTGAATTTTTTGCGGCAAATCCTGATAGCCAAAACTCGCTTTATCAGTCTAAAAATGGAATTTATGCAGAAGGGTGCGGGCTTGATAACGTGCATTTTTCGTGGGGACACGATGAATATCTTTATCAGGTGGTGAGAGATTATTTGCCCGAAGAAAGTTTATACATGATTCGCTACCATTCCTGCTATGTCATGCATCAGCAGCGGGAGTATGAGCATTTGATGGATGCTCACGATAAAGAGATGTTTAAATGGGTGCGCGCCTTCAGTCCTTACGACCTCTATTCCAAAAGTGACGAACGACCCAATGTTGCGACGCTGCGACCTTTCTATGAGGAGTTGATAGCCGAATTCTTTCCTGCAAAATTGCTCTGGTAGATGGCTTTCAGACAATGATTCCTTGATAGCTTAGCGTCAATTCTTATGTTGAATTGAGCTAGGTAGCTTTTTGGAAATCTCTTCTCTTGCGCCGAAGGTGCAAAAGAAGGTAGCCAGTGGCAAGCGCAGCGCCGCCTCTGGTTGAAAGGCTACAAGAATTCGCGCATTGAAGATTCGCCAAGACCCTGTGGCGCATCTTCAATGCGCCGGATGTTTGGCTGGCAAGTCCAGACGTTTCACGTCTGGCTACCTTCTTTGTGCCGCTTCGCGGCTCATAAAGAATTTAAAAACAGTTTCTATATTCGTTTTTCTCACCTTGAAAGAACCTGCGATTCCCTACACAATAGATTTCTGCCGCCGCCGCTACCCCATACATACGAAATAAGACATAAGGAGGGAGAATACTTTGCTTTCTTACCTGAACAAATGCCGTCGTCTATCTGCTAAACGCTTAATTCTCGCGGTCATCTTGATAAGCCTTTTCTTTACTCAACAAAACTCGCTGGCGCAAGTATTGGGCGACCCTGTCGACGTGAGCGCTGATTTCCAGAAGATGGAGCAGGTTTATTTCATAGGCAATCGAGTCGTCAATTTTGACGCGATGACAGGCGCGGGGACGCTCGAATGGGCAAGGTACCTGCGTGGCACTACGCTATCATTCAATAAAATTGATGTGATCTTGTCTAAAGGAAAAGCCACAGAATTTCCCGGCACAGAGTATGACGAAAATCCCTCGCTGCCTTTCTCCATCTCTTTTGTCAGCCCGCGAACAGTGCGTCTGCGTGTGACGGCTCGTGCTCAACCTCTGCGTGATACGCCTTCACTTATGCTTGCCGGCGAACCAGCGAAAGATAGTTCCTGGAAGGTCGAACAGACGGAACAGGCCATCACGTACACGAGCCCTTATGGGCGCGTAAAACTGATCAAAAACCCATGGCATATAGAGTTTTATGACGCTTCGGGGAAACTGTTGACGCGCACCCAAAACATCAATGACCCGCACACCTATTTCACGCCGATACCGTTTTCATTCATCCGTCGCGGCAAAGATTTGAGCCGCAGCATTGCCGCCACTTTTCAACTTTCGCCGGATGAAAAACTCTACGGCTGCGGCGAATCTTTCACACGTTTGAACAAACGCGGGCAAAAAATCGTCGCCTACACAAGAGATGGCATGGGCGTACAGAGCGAGTATATGTACAAACCCATACCATTTTTTATGAGCAGCAACGGCTATGGAATGTTCGCCCACACCAGCACACCTGTGACCTTTGATTTTGGCAAGAATTTTGACCAGCATAATGTCATTTATACAGGCGATGAAAATCTTGACCTGTTTATCTTTCTGGGCAATCCGAAAGAGATTCTGTCTGAATACACGGCTCTGACAGGTCGCAGCCCTGTGCCGCCGCTTTGGACATTCGGTTTCTGGATGAGCCGCATCACCTATAAATCTGAAGACGAAGTGCGCGAGGTGGCAGCGAAATTGCGGCAGCATCGCATACCGAGCGATGTCATACATCTTGACACAGGGTGGTTTGAAACAGACTGGCGCAGCAATTATAAATTCTCCACATCACGCTTCCGCGACCCTGCAAAGATGATTGCCGATCTGCGCAAACAAGGTTTCCGCATCAGCCTCTGGCAATACACCTATTTCACCAGCAAAAACGAGATTTTCAAGGAAGCGGTTGAGAAGGGTTATATCGTTCGCAACGAAGGCGGGCAGTTACCTTTTGAAGATGCGGTCTTGGATTTCAGCAATCCGGAAACCGTGAAGTGGTATCAAGGGTTGTTGGAAAATCTGTTAAAGATGGGTGTAGGCGCAATCAAAGTTGACTTTGGCGAAGGCGCTCCGGCAAACGGACTCTATGCCAACGGCAAGACCGGACTGTATGAACACAATCTCTATCCCTTGCGCTACAACAAAGCCGTTGCAGATATTACCAAACAGGTCACAGGCGATTCGATTATCTGGGCGAGAAGCGCCTGGGCAGGCAGCCAGCGTTATCCTCTGCATTGGGGAGGCGATGCCGAAAACAGCAATTCAGCGATGGCAGCAGGATTGCGCGGCGGCTTATCGTTCGGGCTTTCAGGCTTCACGTACTGGAGCCACGACGTGGGCGGCTTTGTTGACAAAGCACCGCGCGAACTCTATCGCCGCTGGCTGGGTTTCGGCGTCTTGACTTCGCACACGCGAGCCCACGGCGCGCCGCCGCGTGAGCCCTGGGATTACGACGAAGCCTTGGTTGTTGATTATCGCCGCGCACTGGAACTCAGGTATCAACTGATGCCTTACATCTACGCGCAGGCGAAAGACTCTTCAGAACGTGGCTTGCCTATGCTGCGCACGCTTTTCCTGGAATTTCCGGATGACCAAACTTCCTGGTTTATCGAAGACGAATACATGTTCGGTTCAGATTTGCTGGTCGCGCCTTTGATGGAAGAAGGAGAGAGTCGAAAAGTTTATCTGCCGCCAGGCTCATGGATTGATTATCAAACAGGTAAAACCTATAGCGGCGCTGCGTGGCATCAAATTACCGCAGGTCAAATTCCTGTCATCCTGCTGGTCAAAAACCACGCGGTCATTCCTCACGCGAGCATCGCACAAAACACCGCGGAGATTAACTGGAATGACATAGAGTTGCGTGTTTTCAGCACAGACAATTCGCCTGTGTCGGGACTCTTTGCCTTGCCGCAAGGGAACCTTCAAACTCTCAAACTGGACGGTTCGCAGCGAGGATTCGCGCTCAAAGATGACCCGCTGAAAGGCAAAGTGAAGTGGCAAATCAAGCGCTTCGAGACGCGATAGATTTCAATCGTTGAAGTGAAAGTAGCGCGAAAGAAGTAAGGCTAATGATTCGCAAGATGTATACAACGCAGAGTCGAAGACGACACAGAGATTACCCATGAATAAGCTCCGGCACCTGATGGCATTTTTATTATTCCTGTTTCTTATCAACGCCTCACAGGTTTGGGCGGCAAACCCTGTTGCGGCAGATTCTGCGTCGCGCTTTTTTCCTGCAAAAGAGCTGATGAGCGTAGGAGTTTATTATTACCCTGAACACTGGTCGCCGGAGCAATGGGACAGAGACTTCGCAAAGATGGCAGAGATGGGATTCGAGTTCGTTCACATGGGAGAATTTGCCTGGGCTTTTATGGAACCTGAAGAAGGCAAGTTTGATTTCAAATGGTTGGATAAGGCTGTGGAACTGGCTTCGCGTCATCGTCTGCGCGTCGTTTTGTGTACGCCGACTCCCTGCCCTCCTGCCTGGATGGGCGAGAAGTATCCCGAAACTTTTCTGGTGGGTGCAGACGGGCGGCGCAGAGAACATGGCTCACGCGGCAACAACGCCCTCGCAGACCCTACTTATCTGCGATTGAGCGAACGAGTCATCACGGAACTGGCTAAGCGTTACGGGCGCAACACAGCGGTCTGGGGCTGGCAACTTGATAACGAGCCGATGGCGCAACCCGACTACAGCCCTTCGGCGCAACAGGCTTTCCGCGACTGGTTGAAGGCGCGCTACAAAACCATAGAGGTGTTAAACCGCGAGTGGGGGGCGGCTTTCTGGAGTTTGACCTACAACAATTTCGCCCAGATTCGCATTCCCAATCCGAGCTATCTTTACGGTCCAAGTCCGCACGCCATACTCGATTTTCGCCGCTTCACAGCAGACCAGACGGGGCGATTCCTCAACTGGCAAACCGCTCTGTTGCGCCGTCATACTGCGCCGAATCAGTGGATAACCACAAATTACATTGCAACCATAGGCTCATCCGATCCGCGTCGCTCGACAGATATTGATTTCACTTCGTTCACACTCTACCCGGTCAGCGGCGGGCACAACCTGGGTGAAGACGGATTTCGTTTAGGCTGGCAACACGGTATGGCTTTTGGCAATTCATACTATAAACAGATTCAGGGCGTGACGGGCGTGATGGAATTGCAGCCTGGACAGGTCAATTGGGCAAACATAAATCCGCAACCTATGCCTGGCGCTGTGCGTATGTGGCTCTGGCACGCTTTTGCAGGAGGCTCATCGTTCGCCTGCACCTATCGTTTCCGCCAACCGCTCTATGGCAGCGAGCAATATCATTACGGCATTGTTCGCACGGACGGAGTTACGCCGTCGCCAGGAGGTTTAGAGTTTCAGCAGGTCACAAAAGAGATGCGAAGCTTACGCAGCAAATATGATGCGTCGGCAAAACCACCTGCTGATTATCTGGCTCGCAAGACAGCCATTCTCTGGAATCACGAAAACCTCTGGAATATAGACCAGCAGAAACAAACAAGTTTGTGGGACACCTGGGGGCATATGTTTCGCTATATGGAAAACGCCAAGTCTTGCGGAGCGCCTGTGGAGTTCATCTCTGAAGCCAGCGATTTTTCGGCATACCCTGTGTTGGTGGCTCCCGCCTATCAGTTGATTGATGAAGAATTGGTGCGCAAATGGACACGCTACGTAGAGCAAGGCGGCAATCTCGTATTGACCTGTCGCACGGGGCAGAAGCGACGTAACGGGCAGCTCTGGGAGGCGCGTTGGGCAGAACCTATCTATCCGCTGATTGGTGCAGAGGTCTCTTTCTTTGACCTTTTGCCGAGTGACAAAAGCGCAGAGGTTCGCATGAACTCTGTGTCTTCTCAGTGGAACGTCTGGGCGGATGTCTTGAAGCCTGCGGCGGGAACGGAAACCCTTGCGCAGTATGCCAATCAATATTATGCGGGACAATCGGCAGTAACCTATCGCAAGCTTGGCAAGGGCAGTGTCACTTACGTGGGGGTTCACACGAAAGATGGGCGATTGGAAAAAGAGGTGCTTCGAGAAGTCTACAAACGCGCTGGCATCGCTACGGAAAATTATCCGGAAGGGGTGTATGTGGATTGGCGCGATGGCTTCTGGGTAGGTGTCAATTATTCCTCTCGCGCGGCGGAAATTCTGCTGCCTAAGCAAGCGGAGATTCTGCTGGGGAGCAAGACCTTAAAACCTGCCGATGTTTTGATTTGGAAATAAATTTTGCAATCATCGTACCATCAGTAATCATCACATTCTTCGCGATGACAACGATACCTGTCCAACCATTCTCTGCTGAGACAAACTCCATGTCCGTGCTATACTGCGCAAAGATTGATTCGCCTGTGTCTGGAAAGGAGTTTCTATGCCACGTCGTCTGACTTTCATCATGATCTTGATTGTTTCGTCAATTATTTGCGTAAACCTCGCTTTCGCCATACAGCATTTTGATGTGATTGATGAGGTGCCTCCATCTTCCAATGCAGAGGAGCGAGCCCAACGCGAGGCGAAGAATCGTCTTTACAATCGCGGTGGCGCTGACCTGACCACTATGGACCCTGACATGTCGGTTCACGAAACAAGTTGTGGGGGAGTTCAGCCGTTGCTGCCGACCGAATATACGCCGATTATTATGCTAGGCACAGTTGTCAGTCTTCAGCCCTATCTGAGCGAGGACAAATCCTCCATCTATACGGAATATGCCTTGCACGTCGAAAAATATCTCAAGAAGGATACAGATACGCTGCCAGCAGTTGATGAGAGGCTGATTGTTGATCGTACGGGCGGTGTGCTGCGGCTGCGAGATGGTCACGTGATACGCTACCATTCAAGCGGTACAGGTATGGCGAGACCGCTTCATGTTGGCGAGCGTCTTGTTCTATTCCTGAATCGAATCCACGATGGCGCGAGTCTCATGCTTGGTCGTGGATTCCTGTTACGCGACGGAAAGGCTTATGCAATCGGAGAGAGCGAAGGGAATATGACGCTTGTTGGAGAGATAGAAGGTGTTGAGAAGAACCTTTCGCAGGAAGGAGAATTCCTCAAAGCAGTACAACGGGCAATTCAGAATCCGCCTTCACCAGCCTTCTACAGCGCACTGGATATCAGGCAGCAAGAAACTAAACAATAAGCGATATGTGCTTCATGAGAACACTGTCGCGTAAGCCTGCTAACAGAGATCAACGGAGTTGTGCGAAACACTTGGATGAACCGTCCAGGATTCGCTTTGCGGCAGCCGGTCAACTCGTTTTTGATATTCAAATTGTTGTGCCATCAGGAATGACTCCGTTTTTAGGAATCACCACGATGCCCTCGCGTATGAAGTAACCTTCGCCGTCGTGATGTTGGCGATTGGCTTCGTTCAAAATTCTCACGCCGGAACCGATGCGCGCATTCTTGTCTATGATGGCTTTGCGTATGAAGCAATTTTGCCCGACGCCGACTCGCGGCATCCCCGCGTTGATGTCCGTTTGCAGGGTCTCAAGCGCTTGATAATAGTCGGCGCCCATCATCAATACGCCTTCCAGTTGCGAGCCGTGTTCTATGCGGCTGCGAATTCCGATTACTGAATTTCTAATCGTCGCGCCGTTCAAAATGCAGCCTTCCGTAATAATGCTGTTTTGCACCTGACAATCAAGGACTTTTGAGCCCGGCAAAAAACGCGGGCGTGTGTACATAGGCGCTTCGGCGTCGAACGCATTGAACGGCGGCAGAGGCAGAGTCATATCCAGATTAGCTCTGTAAAAAGAGCTGATGGATCCGATGTCTTCCC
>JANMSG010000566.1:0-5842 GCA_031389065.1 Acidobacteriota bacterium
CGAGTTCTTTCAATTTTCTAAACCTCAAAATATTTTATTTCCAATGTACTAAAAAGTTTACGACAACAAAAACAAGTTATTGATCAGCGAAACAGGTTTGTCAAAGCATAAACTTTTTTTTTATGGTCTAAACCCTGTTAGACGGCTCACCTACGAGCGTGGGCACTATCGATATGGATGATTTCCTTTTATCAAAACTTGTACTCATCTGCTTCATAGGAGTTTTTCTGTCCGCTCCGATCTTTTCAATTATAGCCCTACGAAAGAAACTCTCTCGTGAACCGGACAAATTGCCTCGTCAATCCTGGCTCAAAATAACAGTATTCGGTACTTTGCTATGGTTCGTCATTAGTTGTGCAATGGGTGTTCTCCTTGCACTATTTTTCGGCTTATACATCTATGTCAATGCTCACGCGGTCGCTACGACAGATCAGGATTTACCCTCTGGAGCACCCTCATTCGTGACGATGCTTTTTTTCGGGATGTTGATCTGCCATGCGTTTGCGGGATGGGGGCTTCACATAATGATAAAAAAGAGAGTCAGGAGCTGAAGTCTGAACACATTTTATTTGTCAGCTTGATTTAGCTCTGCAAGAGCGCCATTTGATAGCCCAGCGCATCGCGCTGGGAATAGGAGAATTCCAGACTTTAAGCCCTGCAAGGGCGAAATAACTTTATTACGCTCTTTCAGAGCTTGTTTGTTGTATTGCCTATATTCCTGGCGCGATGCGCCAGGCTATTGAATCTCGCGCCTTCAGCGCTGAAATTACTTTTGCAAGAGGTCTACTACTCATTCCACACATCAATAAGTATCTCTGGACACAACGAAAAAACCGCCGTTTTAGGCGGTTTTTTTCGTTACTTCAGGTTTTGCATTCAGCCAATTGATTAGCTGAGTGAATTCAGATTTTACAGCTTTAATATTTTAATCGGGGAAGGTTGTAAATGCCTGCCAGAGTGTTCAGGTCTGTGCGAAGCGCTACCCAACTTCTCTGGACGTTTGCATGGAATCGGTTTCGCTTCACGATTCTGCCCACTTCGTCCGCCTGATTCAATACCGCTCGGACTTCATTATGAGTCTCGCGCCAACTGTCCCGGCGGTCAAAATCTGAGCGAAGATTATCCAATGCCTTTTCTAATTGTTTCACTTGCTCGTTAATATTATCCTCTTTATTGGTACCGTCGAGTCTGCTTCTGTCTAAGGCTTTGTCAACGATATCCTTGAACTCGTCGCTTCGGGTTTCTACTCTTTTGATAATTCGATCAACATCGCTCTTGCTGTAAAAACGTCCGCGAGCTCTGCCTTGACCGAAAGCTGGAATCATTAATAAACTGCTCACTGCTACTGCAACAAAAAACATAATCGAAATTTTCTTCATAGTCATCTCCTATCTCAAACCATTTTTTTCGCGCATCTTGTGCGCTGTGCTTTTAACGCTGTCCCGCGCTTTCGAGCGCGTTCAGCCAATTAGACGCAGTAAGATTATTTTTAGTCTTAAATATTGTCAAAGCCAAATCGTTTACGCGGTTTTTCCTTGCCCGCCCCCTTGCCAAGTGTATAATCAAACCAAGGTTAATAATGATGGTCGGAAGAACCATACTGCACTATAAAATTCTTAAAGAAATCGGCAAAGGGGGGATGGGTGTCGTTTATAAAGCGCAAGATACCAAACTTCACCGCACGGTTGCCATCAAAGCTCTGGCGACCGAACTGGTAGGTGACGAAAAAGCCCGCACCAGATTTTTGCGCGAAGCGCGCGCCGCTTCCGCCATAGACCATCCCAACATCTGCACCGTTTATGAAATTAATGAAGTCGACAGTCTGCTCTTTTTCGTCATGCCTTACGTGGAAGGCAAGACGCTGAAGAAATTTGTCAATGGGCGCGCTTTGCCTTTAGATCAAGCACTGGACTTTTCTTTGCAACTGGTGGACGCGCTTTCAGAGGCTCATCATTGCAACGTCCTTCATCGTGACATCAAAGCCGCAAATATCATGATTAACGAGCGTGCGCAGTTGAAAATTTTAGACTTCGGACTGGCGAAATTAACCAGCCCCTCCGGCGAAGAGTCGCACATCATCAACGAACTGACTCAACTGGGCACGCCCTTCGGAACGGCGAGTTATATGTCACCCGAACAAGCCAAAGGCGAAGCTGCCGACGCGCGCTCAGACATCTTTTCCATGGGCATCGTGATGTACGAGATGATCACCGGTCGTCTGCCTTTTCGCGGCAAAAATTCTGTCGAAGTCATGCACTCAGTCATGCACGATGCCCCTGAACCGCTTGGCGACGATTCTCCGACGAAACTACAACAGATCGTTTCTAAGACCCTGGCAAAAGATAAAAACGCCCGTTACCAAAACGCTGATGCGTTGCTTGAGGATATGCGCGTCCTCGTGCGGGCGCATTATTCGATGCAAGGCAGTATGAATACTGAGATGAGCGCCTCACTCAGGGCTTCAACGCAACAACAAAAAGGCAAGGGAATTGGTGGCAAACTCGCTGATCTTTTCAAGGGCTTTGGCAAGAGTCAACCGCAAGTGAAAGAAGAATCCAGCGACAGCGTCACTCCGGTTCCGGATAACACGCCTTCAACGCCCGACGCAACTCCTTCTACATGGAAATCGCGTGATAAAAAAGCCTTAGCGATTTTGCCTTTCAAAAATTTGTCCGGCAATCCCGAAAATGAATTCTATAGCTTCAGCCTTGCCGATTGCGTGATCACAGAACTTGCGCAGATTCGCGACCTGATCGTTCGCCCTTCTTCTTACATCGCGAAGTTTCAAAACAAAGAGATTGACCCTCGTGTTATTGGCACGCAGTTAGCTGTTGATGCTGTGTTGGTGTCCGGGTACATGAAATCAGGCGACCGTTTTCGCGTCACTCCACAACTGATTGATGTTTCCACAGGAGAAATTTTGTGGGGCGAAAAAATTGATGTGGATGCCAAAGACATCATCACCGTTCAAGATACCATCTCGCGATTAATCGTTGAGGGCTTGCGCATCCAGACGACGACCAGAGAAGAGAACCGCCTGGCGAAGAAATCGCCTACGGAAAACGCCGAAGCGTATGAAAATTATTTGAAGGGGCGAACCCTGCTTTACAAATTCACCACGCAAACCCTCAACGTCGAAGACCTAGAAGCCGCCGTCTTATTGTTTGAACAAGCGATTGATATGGACGAAAATTTCGCCTTGGCTCATAGCGGTCTGGGCGTTTGCTCTCTCAACTATATGCTCAAAGGCATAGGCGGCATAGAGTATTACAGTAAAGCGAAAGCCTCATTCAATAGCGCGCTTGCCTTGGATTCAACCTTGATAGAACCGCGTGTGCGACTGGTTTATATTGATTTGATAGAAGGGAATTCCGAGACTGCGCGACAAGAAATTCGTCGTTTGCTTAAACGCGCGCCGAACGAACCTTCCGTTCATGCGGCAGCAGCCTATGTCTATCGTTTATCCGGGCAATATGAAAAAGCTCTGGAGCAATGGTCTGCACTTTTGAAAATCAGTCCCACCGATGTGGTCTTTGCAAGTTATAATCGCGCCCGCATTTACGGGTATATGCGCGATTGGACAAAAGCGAAAAATGAGATTGCCATGGGACTAGCCTTTGAGCCGAATCATCCGAATGTGAAAACCTACAGTGCGGTGATGGCTTATCATGAAGGCGATATTGAAAAAGCCATAAGGTTACTAGAAGAGGTGCTTGCCAAGAACCCTGAATTGTACGCCCACAGATTGTATCTATCGCATGGTTATCTGGCACGAGGCGAGCCGGAACGGGCGCGCGAGTTGATTGATGACAAAGTGATAGAGACAGCGCGAGCCGATCAGGATGTGGCGTATCGCTTAGCCTCTTTTTATGCCCTCGACGGGCAAACCGTCAATGCGATTGAATGGCTGGAAAAAGCCGTTTCGATGGGCAATGAAAATTACCCTTGGTTTGCGGTTGATCCGAAATGGGATGCGATGCGCGACAACGCGCAATACCAAGCGATTTTGGCATTTCTCAAAGAGAGATGGGAGAAGTTAAATCAACCGAGTTCATAGAAACGGTTAAAAATTACCTGCCGGTGGAAAGCTTGAAAGATAATCTTTGCTGACTCGCTTTATCCAGATATAGTTGTCATCCATTTTTGTTACGGATACGACGTTTGCCGCATAGCCCCCGAAAATCACACCGAAAAGAAACAATAATATCCCCAGTAAAAAGAAGCCGGGTGTTTGGCTTGCAATCGCCAGAATGAAGCAGACTACACCGAGTACTGCCGTAACCCAGCCGACGATTATTCCTGTCCCTCTGTTCGCCTTGTGCTGCTCGCAGAGTCCAAGTTCGACATGTGCTTTTTTGCGAATCGTGGCGGAAAGGATGGCATATACTATCAAGCCTAGTAAACCAACAAAAAAAAGCAATATCCAGGCAGGATGAAGCCAGGTAAGTTTACGCCCCAAATATCCGCGATTTGTTGGTGCATTACACTTCACACAACGATCTGGCAGCATAGCCTGTTTGTGCATGACTAGTTTATCGCCATCGCGCCAAACGCCTGCCTCTTGTCCGCCATAGCCAGCCCTGTACGACGGTTGATAAGTGCTCATAGATGGTGCGCCGTATGAAGCTGCTTGCGAATAATCTACCTGTGAATAATTCGTGTAGGGTTGTGAAGGATTGTTTAATCCGTTTGTGCCGCCGCTGTTGTAAGCATAACCACTGCTTTGCTGATTTCCATTGTTTTGCGAATCGGGCTGGTTATTGGCGTAGCCGCTGTTTTGTGGAGAATCGCCGCCTTGCGCATACGCATTGCCTTGCGCGTAATTGTTCTGTTGATAGTTCTGATTTGGCGAATAGCCACCACTTTGTGTGTAGCCGTTGCTTGAAGCTTGCGGGAGTTGCGTAGGCAAATTGCCGGTTTGATAATTTGGTTGTTGTGCAAAGTTATTTGGTGGCATGCTCCTTTGTGGCGGCGCATTGTTGGATTGATAGTGTGTTGGTGAATCATGATTTGAAACGGAGCCATTCATCGCAGTTGATTGACATCGTTTGCAAGCTTCAACGGTTGCAAAATTGACCAAGCCACATCTGTTGCATTTCCAGGATGACATAACTTTACCTCAAAGATTGATTTCATTCTCAGCGATAAGCCCTTTATAGGTTAAGGGGAAAGGAAGAGTCAATACATTTCTCTTTTTCAATCTCGCTGAAAATGTAGTGGATTGATGGTCAATTTTTCTATCAATTCTCAGAAATCGCTTGCTTGAAAAGTATTTACTTTGTCCACCTGGACTTTATAATGACAGCGAAATTCCCCCCATCTGCTTACATGTAATCAGTCGAATCACGTGCGCTTACCATAGAAAATCCGGAGTCTAAACCATGAGTAGTATAAAGTGCTTAAATTGTAATCTTGTAAATTTTGCGTCAGAAGAACAATGTAAACGTTGCAAAACACCTTTAAGAAATGCGGGCGCAAGCCAGTCTGGCTCATATGAATATAATCAACAAGCGAATCAGACAGGGATGCAATATCCATATAACGCGCCTGTAGAGCAGCCATATGCAAATCAAGAACTATATAATGAGCGGAATCAGACTTCGCCTTATGGTGGATCACCAAATAATGGCTGGCAGCAACCCTCGCCTTACGGTGCCTCTCCAAATGGCGCGGTTACCGCAGGAGGTGCTACATATATGGCACCGAATCCTTATTACTCTCCCTATGGAGCGGCTCCTGCAAAACCGAAACAGGGACTTGCGATAACCTCTCTGGTGATAGGATGTGTAGGGTTCACAGGTTGTTTTTTTGGATTGGGGCTAATCGGAGCTATTCCTGGATT
>JANMSG010000178.1:0-15450 GCA_031389065.1 Acidobacteriota bacterium
GTCTTTTTTTGTCCATAGCTCTCCACGCGTTTATATTATTCGGCTTGATGTTCTGGTTTCAAAGTAATGCCTCTCAACAAATCGTTGCGGCAGGCGAAGGCGAGGGTGGCGAAGGCGGTGGCGGCTCTATCGAAGTCGGCGTTGCTGACCCGTCGGCAATTTTAGGATTTGCCAAACCTCAACCTGTCGCTTTCATAGGCAGTGAAAATAACCCTGTGAACAACGCTCGTGTGGAAACCGAAAAGCCTGATAGCAAGCTTGAAAATGAAGAGGCTCTGCTGCCTCCCACTGAAAAACAGAAACCCAATCCAGAGGCTGTCAAAACCGATCGCCCGGTTGCTCCACAACAAGAAAAAATCTTCACTGGCAAAGAAGAGCGCGGACAATCGGCGACGCCAACCGCGCAAGTAGGCAGAAGCTACGGTTCGCCGTCTCCTGCATCGGTCGGCGGCATAGGCATAGGTTCAGGCGGCGGCTACGGTGTGGGCACGGGTCTTCCGGGAGGCTCCGCTTACGGCAGATTGATTCAACAAATTCTCAGTCGAAATTACAATCCACCTTCTGTAGATTCAGCCGAACCCCAATATGTCATCATCCTCGTAAAAATTTCCAGGGATGGAACCATTCTATCCGTTTCAAATGGCAGAGTCTCCCCTTCGTATATCAAAAAACGAAGTGCAATCGCGTTGGTAAACAACGCTGCGGAGAGAGCAGTTCTGGCGGCGAACCCTCTCCCTCCCTTCCCCGCAGGATTTTTGTCGAATGCGCAAGAAGCGGTTGCCGAAGTTTGGTTTCGCTATCCGAAATAATTTTGCATAATAGACTCACTCAAGGGTTGAATCGTTTTGGAATGCTTCAACGAATGATTGAATAATTGAAATGGGTATCAATGCGTATTTTGTCTTTTGATCTCGATTATGATGAGAAAAAAATTTAAAAACCTCGCAATCATTTTCTTAAACTTCATCTTCTGTGCAACTCTTGCCTCAGCTCAACAAGAGACTCCGGCTGCTAAACAAGAAGATATAAAAAAACAGGTAGGCACAATTATCGTCACGCCCGGTAATGGTCCGAACCTCGCGCTCGCCGATTTCGTTGCGCGTTCCGCAGGTCTTGAAAGCGCCGTCGCAACTTTCAATCAAACGCTGCTCGCTGACCTGCAATTTGCATCTGTTGCCGGCATCGTTGGAAAATCGCTCAACCCGACAACGCTTGTGCCTGACCCTGCATCGCTCAAATTCGAAGAGTGGAGCGGCGACCCTACCAAAGCTGATTACGTAGCATTCGGCAATCTGCAAAACTCCGCAGGGCTTGCCGCCGATTGTTACCTGTTCGATGTCAAGACCAAACAGCAATTGATCGCTTCGCGACATACTGGCGAGGCGCGCCGAATGGCTCATGAGTTCGCCGACGAAATCGTCAAACTATTGACAGGGCGAGACGGCATAGCCACATCAAAAATCGCTTATGTCAATGGCAATTCCATCAGCGTTATGGATTATGACGGTTTTGGACAGAGAGGGTTTGCCAGCGATGGTTCAATCGTCCGCTTTCCGCAATATTCGCCTGATGGTCGTTACCTGGCTTATGTCAGTTACAAAAGCGGTGTGCCGAATGTAGTGGTTCGTTCAGCAAGCGGCGGCTTGGTTGGTGGCACAAATTTCAATTCGACGACCTCTTCGCCGGCTATTTCTCCCAGCGGTCAACTGGCTTTCAGTTCAGCAATCAGCAACGATGGTTCTATGGAAATCTACGTCTCTAATCTGGATGGTTCAGGTTTACGCAGACTCACGAAGACCTCGAAATCGGTGAATATATCGCCGCGTTGGAATCCTCAAACCGGACGAGAGATCGCTTTCATTTCAGATAGAGGCGGCTCTCCGCAAGTCTATGTCATGGACGCTAGCGGAGCCAATCAACGCCTCTTGATTGCGCGAGGTGGTCACGCAGATTCGCCTTCCTGGTCACCTGATGGTCGCTACATAGCGTTCACATATGGAGGTGCCGGAAGTTATCAAATTTTTGTTGCTGACGTAGCCTCCGGTCAGCTTTTACAATTAACTTCCGATGGAAGAAACGAAAGCCCTACGTGGTCGCCTGACAGCCGCCACCTGGCGTTTCAATCAAATCGCTCAGGACGTTGGGAAATCTGGCAGATGCACATAGATGGATCAGGTCAACGCAAAGTTTCTAGTAGTGGACGCTTACCGACCTGGGGAAAGTGAATAGTGAACAGTGAATAGTGAACAGTGAATAGTGAATAGTTATAGAAATGAGTTTGGCTTTTCAATGATTGGTCATCCTAACCAATTACATAAGGACAAGATTTCTTTCACTATTCACTATTCACTATTCACTGTTCACTATTCACTGTTCACTGCCTACTGATTAAAAAGGGAGAGATTTAAGATGAAAAACAACCTATCGAGAAGTCTTACATTAATCTTTATCATTGCGGTTTCAATCGGAGCGGCGGCTTGCGCGAAACCTAAAGTTCAATTGCAGGTTTCGCGTGACCGCCTTCAACAAGGCGAAGATGTACGCCTAACCTGGACCTCAAAAGATGCGAAGAATGTCGCGATCAATGGCGAGAAGGTGGATAGTAGCGGCTCAAAAATCTATACGCCAAATGACACGACAACCTATACAGCGCTTGCAACGCGAGGGAAAAAAGAGGCGCGTGACAGCAAGACTGTAAACGTAACCGCGCGTGCCGTCGCTCCGACGATTACGATTTCAGCCGATCAGGGTGCAATCGATAAGGGTCAAAGTACAACTCTGCGTTGGAGTTCAACCAATTCAGACCGCGTAACGATTACCGATTTAGGCACGGTTCCTGGAGCAGGCTCACGAGCAGTCAGTCCCTCAGAATCGACAACCTTCACGGCAACAGCCATCGGTCCGGGAGGCTCTGCAACGGCATCGGCTCGCGTGACGATTACAGAGAAGGCATTACCTACGGATGTTTCCGGTGAAAGACCTAGAACCGCGACTACCCCGCCCAACCCTTCCATGGTTTCGCTTTTTAATCAATGGGTACAGCCCATATATTTCGACCTGGACAAAGCAGAATTGTCTGCCGAAGCAAAAGAGACGTTGCAAAAAGCCGCCGGGTGGCTTACACAGGGAGCCAATCGCTCGATTGCATTTCGCATCGAAGGCAATTGCGACCCGCGAGGCACAGAAGAATACAATATCGGTTTAGGCGAACGCCGCGCCCAAGCAGCACGCGAATTTCTAGTCTCTGCGGGCGTTGATATGGCACGCAATCAGACCGTTAGTTACGGCGAAGAAAAAGCCGGTGGCTCAAACGAAGGAAGTTTCGCAAAAGACCGACGTGACGATTTTATTTATGTCAGTGGCGGAACCCCGCCTAGAAATTAAATGTGTAGGGGCGCACCTGGGTGTGCGCCCCTGTATAAAATTGGGATCACTGATCGGAGATAAGTCATGCAATCAAATGTAATTCGATTATTGGGGCTTGCCGTTTTATTTATACTGACCTCTGGCGCAATAGGTTTTAGCGCGCAAAAGGATAAAGACCTTGCCGCTCAACAGTTGAAAATTTCGCTCGATGAATTGAAGTCTGAAGTCATCGTGCTGGGGCGACAGGTTCGTTCTATACAGGAATCAATGGACCGCAATAGCGGTCAAGTCAACACCCTGGTCACGCAAATCATTGACAGCGTCAATGCCATTCGACAGGCACAGGGTCGTATCGCCGAAGGTTCCGCAAGCGCGATTGGCCAAGTCAACGGGTTGGGCGAGAGGTTATCGGATACCAACACTCGCATAGATAAATTGTCTGAACAGTTGGCGGAACTCAAAAGACTGGTCGAGAATTTACCGAAACTTCCGACCTTCACAACCATCACCCCTGGTAATCCTGATCAACTTTTTGCGGCGGCATATGGAGATTACAGCCGCGGCAATTATGACTTAGCGATCAGCGAATTCCGCCAGTATGTCGAGACTTATCCAACGAGTGAGATGGCTGACAACGCTCAATACTGGATCGGCGAAGCGCTCTATGCCAAAAAAAAATTCGCCGAGGCGATCACCGAATTCGACAAAGTGATCACACTATTTGCGAAGGGTGATAAAGTCCCTGCGGCGCGTTTCAAAAAAGCCATGGTGTTAAACGAGATGGGACAAGAGGACTTGGCGCGTCTGGAATTTCAGGCGCTTATCAAGCTCTTCCCCAAGAGCAACGAAGCGACGCTTGCCAAACAACAGTTGGGCGAAAAGTAATCTATATATTTCGAGTTGCCAGTTTTTCAGATTTCGCTGGAAGCGTGACCAGGTTTAGCCTGTGGTGAAGCTACTGGAGTTGGATTCCAGTAATAATTAACCGGCGCTTTTGGAGCGAAAGTCCCGCGCGCGCAGTTTCAGAGAAGCGGGTCAAAACGGTTATCCCCGGAAAACAATTGAGGTGAAAAAATCATTGTTGATGAAAGGCGTTAAACCTTTGATCGGCTTGTGGTGGCATTCTTTTTCACTTGATTCCCAAAAAAGCAAAAGCTACAAAAAATGCTGTAGCTACCATGATTCCCTGAACAGGTATCGGTTTTACTAAATTCCCTGATTTGTGTAAATCAAAAAGACTGAGCCGTTGAATATTGTGTTGACACTTCATTCAAGTTGACTTAAATTCACGGCATCGGATGTTTTTTTATATTTGCCCCTAAAGCTTCATTCGTTACGTCCCCCCTTGCAGGCAATCCATGTCTAGTCATTCTGAATTTAATGAGCATATCCTGGTCATCGGGGACGAACCGAAATCCGCTCAAGCTCTGAAACGCTTATTAGAATCTGCGGGCTACGCCGCCTCCTCAGTCGATTCATTTGAACAAGCACATCAGCAGGTCGTCGCTCACCAATCCTCCTTGATCATTATTGAGCCATCCGCATCGCGTGTTACAGGCATGCTCAAACCTACGCATGAGGACGAGCCCTCAACGAGCAGCAAAAAACTCGCCTGGGCACAAGAGGCTCTCAGTTTCTGTATGCAACTTCGAGAAGATACGAACTCGTCAGAAACACCTATTTTAATTATTTCAAAAAACCAACTCCCGCAAGACAAGATTGCCTGGCTCAATGCCGGCGCAACTGTCTATGTAACCAAGCCTGTGCCAAAAGGCGAAATGATTTCACGTGTCAGATCTCTATTGAAGACCTGGCAACAAAGAAAAGAAAAATCGGAAAAGTTTGAGCAGTTACATCTCCTTCACTCTGTTTCTACGGTGTTGGCAAGTTCTCTGGAACCGGAAGTTTTATTGAAAGGTGCTCTGGGTGCGCTCATTAAAGGCTTGAACGCCGACGCCGGCGTCGTCTATTTGAAAACTGCTGATAAGCAAGCCATGAGCGTAGTGGCATCAGAGGGCTTTTCCATAGAAGATGACTGGGATGGTTGTCTGCTTGATTTCTATTTGGGGACGGTCTCCCAAATGAAAAAAGAGCCGATCATTCTTGATTCTCTGCCCGCTTCATCTTGTATAAAAATATCAACAGAAAACCTCAAAGAGGTTCAAGGCGCAATTTGCGCTCCCATTGGATTAAAAGGCGAAATTACCGGTGCAATTTGCCTCTTTTCCAATAAACCGATACCTTTTGCCAGACAGTACGCCGAACTCCTGTCAACCATCTGCAATCAACTGAGCGTCGCGCTTGAGAATGCGCGTCTCTATGTCGAAACCAAAAAGACCGCGGCTCAACTTTCTTTCGTTTACAATTTGAGCAATAACCTGATGACCACCCTTGAGTTCGATGAATTGCTCAGTTACGCGGTCTTCTCCGTAGGCAAAACCTTACAAAGCGATGTCTGCGCGGTGCTCATTAAAACCTCTCTCGCATCGCAAAAAATCGCCGCCGCAAAATATTCGCGCTCGCAAAGCGGCAACCAAAATTCAGAGAATTGGTACAACCAGGAAAGAATTGAAACATACTTCGTCGAATCGCAAATCGGCTTGCATTCATCCATAGAGATGCGCGTCCAGGACCTGTTTATTCAAGACGATAATGTCGTCCTTGAAACCATCGTGCCGTTGATGTTCGACAACAAATTACTCGGCATACTGGTATGCGGCAGCAGCAATCCGCGCTCTCTCTGTATAGATGACCAGAAATTACTTTCGGCTGTGGCGCATCAACTGAGCCTTGCTATACGCAACATAGAGCTTTATCAAAGCACCAAAGACACCTCTATCAATTTGGCAGTTGAAGTATCAAAACGCACGAAGGAGATTGAGGAGCAGAAACGCTTCACAGAAAAAATCATAGATTCTTTGCCCGTGTCGCTCTATGTGGTAGATACCGATATGCGTATTGTCGCCTGGAATCAGAGCCGCGAACTCAACATTGGTATACATCGCGAAGAAGCCATCGGGCGCAATGTCTTCAATGTTTTGGTGAAGCAATCGCGCGCCCAATTGCAGGGCGAGTTTATGGATGTTTTCCGAAACGGTAAGATCATCCAGTTTGAACAGGATTCCCATAGTAATGGTCAAAAGAAAGTGTGGAAGATCAGCAAAATTCCTATGCGTGTTGATAACGCAGAGGTCTCGCATGTGATTACCGTCGGCGAAGATATTACCGAACAAAAGAAAATGAATGAAGCGGTTATTCATACTGAAAAACTTGCATCCATCGGCAGGCTGGCGGCCGGCGTAGTGCACGAAATCAATAATCCGCTGGCTACCATCTCTGCCTGCTCTGAGGCGTTAGTCTCTCGCGTACATGAAATTGAAATGGGCGAAATTCAAGACGACTTCAAAGAGTATTTGCAGATCATCAGAGATGAAGCCTTCCGCTGTAAAACCATCACCAACAGTCTGCTGGAGTTTTCGCACCAACGACAGGCTGAAAAGATTCAATGCGACATCAATCAGCTCATAGACCAGACGCTCCTACTGCTTCGTCATCATCCAAAGATTGGCAAAATGAATATCCACAGAGAACTGGACTCATCCATTGGTCAGGTCTTCGTCAATGAAGGGCAGATGAAGCAGATTTTCATCGCTTTGATTTCCAACGCCTACGACGCGATGGATGAGGGTGGCGAATTAACCATCCGCACCAAATTGCAGGAAATTGAAATGGAGCGCACGATCTGCGCCGAATTTTCTGACAATGGCAGCGGGATTCCCGATTCAATCGTGTCAAAAATATTTGACCCTTTCTTTACCACAAAAGAGATTGGTAGAGGCACCGGTCTAGGTCTTTCGGTATGCTACGGCATCGTCACAGATCACGGCGGCAAAATAGAAGTTGATTCCGTAGAAGGCAAAGGCTCAACTTTTCGAGTCCTGCTTCCAGTAACCGAAACCGTTAATTTTTTACCGCCCTTACATAGTCAATTATCAAATAAACCGATAGGAACGGAGAGTGTATCGTGAGTACTAATCCTAGAATAAGATTACTGATCGCCGAAGACGAAAAGAACCTCGGATTCGTTTTGCAAAGGGAGTTGGCCAGGTTAGGCCATCAAGTGACGCTGGTTCATGATGGCGACGCCGCCGTGCGCGCCGCTCAAGACCACGAATTTGATGTGGCCTTGCTAGACATCATGATGCCCAATCGTAGCGGCTTGGAAGTGCTGCGCGAATTGCGTGAACTTGAACAGCCACCCGAAGTGTTGATGATGACAGGTCACGCGACTGTCGAAACGGCACTGCAAGCCATGAAGATGGGGGCTTATGATTATCTCACCAAGCCCTGTCATATCAGCGAACTGGAAGCCATTTTACATAAGGCTTATGAGAAGCGACAACTCAAGCAAGAGAATATTCTGTTGCAATCAAGATTGAGCTATAAAGAGAAGGCTCCGAATATCATCGTCAATAGTGAAAAGATGGCACAGATCATGATGCTGGTTAGAAAGGTCGCCACCTCTAACGCCATCGTCCTGGTCACAGGTGAATCTGGTACCGGCAAAGAATTGATTGCCAATACCATTCATCATTTCTCTCAACGTCACGCCGGACCCTTTATTGATATTAGCTGCGCCGCCATTCAAGAAACCTTGCTCGAGTCGGAATTATTCGGGCACGAGCAAGGCGCTTTTACCAGCGCCCAAAAACGCAAGCTGGGTCTGTTTGAACTTGCCAATCAAGGCACCCTCTTTCTGGATGAAATCGGTGAGATGAGTTTGATCCTGCAATCCAAATTGTTACGCGTCTTAGAAACGCAGTCGTTTTATCGCGTCGGCGGAACCAAGAAAGTAGAAGTCAATGTGAGAATTGTAGCCGCCACCAATCGAGATTTAGATAAGGATGTAGCCGAAGGAAAATTCCGCGGCGATCTGCTCTATCGCATCAACAACTTTACCATCAAACTGCCGCCCCTCAGAGATAGACCTGAAGACATTAGCGCAATTGCGGAGAATTTCTTGGCTCGGATTTGCGGAAATAAACGCCTGCGGTTTACTGATGAAGCGATGGATATTTTGATAGACCATGTTTGGCCAGGCAATGTCAGAGAGTTGAGAAATGTAATCGAACGCGCTGTCATCCTCTCCTCAGGCGATTTTATCACCGCCGACGACTTGCCGTTTGAGATACGCAAAAATACTGTCGGTCTATATCTGGCAAGCAATAGTCAATCCACGGGTTCAACGAGCCTTGACGATATGAAGAAGGGTCAAATCATGGCTGTTCTGGAACAAACAGGATGGCATCAAGGAAAGGCCTGCGAAATTTTAGGCATATCACCCAGCACCCTTTATCGCCAGTTGAAATCCTATGGGCTGACAAGAGCAAGAAAAGTATCTTAAAAAGTCTCTCCTATGAATCGCTCAAAAAGCGCAGAGAATCTGAAAATGATACCCTGTGCTTTTTTAGTTTTTAAAAGTTGACGCGCCCGAGTTGCGCTTGATTTCTATTTTTCGGTACTCTTCAATAGTCAAATGAAGTATGGAAAGGATGACCTATGAATAACAACGACAATCAATTCAAAGATACTCTGAATCAAGCCTCAGAATTCGACGCCCAAGACTCTTCTAAACCCAACGATAGTTTAAAAGTAGAAGGGCATTATGAAAATCCGGCATCACCGGAAACTCAATTCGATGGGATTTTAAGCAATACGGTTTTTGGTGAGCCGCGAATCACAAGAGCCTCAGGTAACCAACCCAATTATCAGCAACAACCTATTAATCAGCCGAATTTTAATGATCAGCCTTATGCCGAATCGTTTAATAAAGAACCACACTTTTACCAACCCAACGAGTCAAACTATTCTCAGCAGCGAATTCCCTCTTTTGACGAGCCGCCCATTCCTGTGCGTAGAAAAAGGACTACGATGTGGGTCGCGCTCGGGGTAATCGCGCTTCTCTTATTTACTTCAATCCTAGCCATTCAAGCGGCGTTTCGCAGCAGACCTAGCGCGATCGTTCCTATGCTACCGGCGTCTCGTTCAACCGGCGAGGGGGCACCTTCACCGAACGAGCTGTCACACTCGTTCCGCGAAATCAGCAAAGCCGTCAAACCCGCAGTCGTTTACATAGAGGTATCGGAAAAAGCTGCAGAGGAACAACAAACTCCGGATATTTTTGGACTACCCAATCCCGGCGGCCAGCGAAGGCAACAATCCGTAGGCTCAGGCTTTGTCGTCACTGATGATGGCTACATCATCACTAACAATCATGTGGTTGCCACTGCCTCTAAAATTGAAGTGATGCTTGCAGACAGCCGTAGATACAAAGCTACGGTCATTGGTACAGACCGCGAGACTGACCTGGCGGTAATTAAAATCGAAGCGACAGCATTACCAGTTGCCATCCTGGGAAACTCCGACGATGCGCAACAAGGTGACTGGGTTCTGGCATTAGGCAGTCCTTTCGGGCTGCAACAAACGTTAACGGCTGGAATCATCAGTGCAACCGGGCGCGAAAATCCCTCGACACAACTGGGCAAATTTATTCAGACAGATGCTTCGATCAACCCTGGTAATTCGGGCGGTCCTTTAATTAGCATGAACGCCGAAGTCATCGGCATTAATTCTTTTATCCTCTCGCGCTCAAGAGGCATCGAAGATGGGGGCAACATCGGCATAGGCTTTGCCGTGACGTCAAATATTGCACGCCAGGTCTTCAATGAAATTGTCAAGAAAGGGAGAGTGACGCGCGGTTATTTAGGCGTCAATCCGCGAGAAATTGACGAGGCGCTGGCGCGTTCTTATGGAGTAGAGCCTCGCTCGGGCGTCTTAGTCGGGAATCTTCCCGGCAACGAAACGCCTGCTGCCAAAGCCGGATTAAAAATTGGCGACATTATCACTGCCTTCAATGGCAAGAAGGTGACTTCGCCCAGAGAATTGACTGATACTGTAACTGCTACACCGGTTGGTGAATCTTGCAAAGTTGATTTTATACGAGATGGTCAGGCGCAATCTGTAACCGTCGTGTTAGCGGAACGTCCGGCAGATTTTACCGCCAACAGGCAGCAACCAAATCCTGCTACGCCCGAAATTGACCCGGCAGCAGCCACCGCTCCCAATCTCGGATTATCGGCTCAAGAGATCTCCCCTGATATGGCTGCTCGGATGAATTTAAAATTGGGCGGCGGCGTTTTAGTGAAAACCGTGGCACCCAATAGTCCCGCAGCCGAAGCAGGTATTCGCCACGGCGATGTCATTCACAGGATTGATAAAATGGTTGTGAAAAACGGTAGTGATTTATCGCAGGCTGACCGCGTTTTGAAAAACGGCGAAAAAATTGCCGTTCAAGTCGAAAGAAATGGCACGATTCTTTTCCTTACGGTCACGCTTGAATAATTTAGTGAGGTTTGAAGTACGAGAAGGCTCGCTGATTATGGCGAGCCTTTTATTTTTGCGATGCCACGTTGGAAAATGTTTTTTGGCTTTACTCTCCGATACCATTCCTTGAAGCCCCGTTTGTCAGCCAGTCGCAGTAATATCGGGGGAGCCATTTCTCCCCCATCGATTTCATCACCTGCGTTTAACACCGCGCTGATGAGATGCAGTTCCACACTGAAACCAGCCGCCGCGCTGAAATGCTCTTGCGGTATGATGCCTGTTTGAAAGTGCTGCTCACCGAGTTCCAAGGCCGTCACAAACTCTGGGACATCAGCGAGCCTGATCTCCAGTTTTCGATTACGAGTGTAGTCTTGGATTTGCGCGGTGTCAGGCAAATCAATCGGCGGGTCAGCCTCTAGTCGCGCAATGACGGATCGCGCTAACCCTAAAGGAACTAATACAACTAGCAACTCAGCCCGCAAGACTTCATAACCTTGCGTAACCAGCAAATCGACAAGCGTATGCTCTTCAGCGAAAGGATTGTCTCCTATCAGTGCAGCGGTTTTAAGGACGTCTTCGTGTATGCACTTCCCAATCATCTTCCAATTTGTTTTTCTTCATCTTCAAGCATAGATACAAAGCGCGAGTAAACGTGAAATACTTCGTCAGGCGATAAGCTGGGTATGCGATCATCTCCCATTGGAGAAAGTGCAATTGACCTGCGCTCTTCGCCAAAATAAGGGACACGACGTTCTACACCCGCATAAAAGGCGGCGGTCAAATTGCTCGCGATTATCTCTTTCGCCTTTTCATCCATTTTATTTTCCCCACTGAAAAAATTATCTTATCTGAAGTAGAGCGAGACGACAGCTTCTTCACGCCAAAATCTTTTCAACGACTTCGCCATGAACATCCGTCAGACGGAAATGGCGACCTTGAAATTTATAGGTCAATCGTTTGTGGTCTATTCCCAGGCTATGCAAAATCGTTGCCTGCAAATCGTGAACGTGGACTCCGTCAGAGAGGATGTTGTAACTGAAATCGTCGGTCTCGCCTAAAGTCATTCCACGCTTGATGCCGCCGCCTGCAATCCACATTGTAAAACAACGCGGGTGATGGTCACGCCCGTAATTGTTCTCTGTCAGCTTGCCTTGACAATAAACCGTGCGCCCGAATTCCCCGCCCCAGATCACCAGCGTATCGTCAAACAATCCGCGTTGTTTTAGATCAACAATCAACGCCGCAGACGCCTGGTCTGTGCCTGCGCTTTGCAAGCCCAAATCGCGAGGCAAATCGCTATGCTGATCCCAACCGCGATGATAAAGCTGTATAAACCTGACATCGCGTTCAGCAAGACGGCGCGCCAGCAAACAATTCGCGGCATAGGTGCCGGGTTTGCGCGAATCAGCGCCGTACATTTCAAATATGTGGTCAGGCTCTTTTGATAAATCCATCAACTCAGGTACAGAGGTTTGCATACGATAAGCCATCTCGTATTGCGTGATGCGCGTATCAATTTCCGGGTCGCCATAATCTGCGGCTTTTATCTGGTTCAACTTCATCACTGCATCAAGCATCTGCCGGCGTGTGGTTTTCTTGACCCCTTGCGGGTCTTGCAGATAAAGCACCGGGTCGTTGCCGCCGCGAAAACGCACACCCTGATGCGATGAAGGAAGAAAGCCGCTCCCCCACAACCGCGAAAACAATGGCTGATCTGTGTTGAGAGCATTCGCTTGCGAGAGCAACACGACGAAGGATGGCATATTCTGATTTTCGCTGCCTAGCCCGTAACTCATCCAGGCACCCAGACTGGGTCTGCCGGGTTGCTGGCTGCCGCTTTGAATAAAAGTGATTGCCGGATCGTGATTGATGGCGTCCGTATTCATCGTTTTGATGATCGTGATGTCGTCAACGATCTTCGCGGTGTGCGGCAATAACTCGCTGACCCAGGTTCCGCTTTTCCCATGTTGTGAAAATTTGAAGAGCGAATTAACACAAGGAAATGAGCTCTGCCCGGAGGTCATGCCTGTGATGCGTTGCCCCTTGCGTACAGAATCCGGCAACTCCGTGCCGTGCAATTTGCGAAGCGCCGGTTTGTAATCGAACAAATCAATTTGTGAAGGGCCGCCCGACTGATGCAGAAAAATCACCCGTTTGGCCTTCGCTGCAAAGTGCGGAAGCCCCGAAATTCCGCCGGTTTTCATGTCTTTTTCTGAACTTTTATTTTGCATTGAAGCAAAAATTTTGGGATCAAGCAGAGACGCCAAAGCCGCAACACCGATCCCTTTGCTCGCTAAACCAAAAAGCTGCCGTCGCGTTACCATTAATTCAAGGGATTTTTTCAGATTCACTATTTACTCCTTGATGATTGTTTCATCCAGATTCAAAATCGCGCTTGCAACCATCGTCCACGAAGCAAGCTCTACCGCATCGAGTTGGTTGTCATATGGGGATTCGCCTACTCTAAGTAAAGCCGTTGCGGCATTTTTGTCATTTCGGTAATTTGCCAATTGCTGCTGGTACAACTCTCGAAGAATGCGACCTTCTGCGACCGTCGGCTTGCGGGCTGTGGCTAATCGAAAAGCGTAAATCAGACGACTACTGATATTTTTGCCACCTTCACGCAAGGCGCGTTGCGCCAACACTCTGGCAGCTTCAACATAGGTCGGGTCGTTCATCAATACAAGGGCTTGCAGAGGGGTATTTGTTAAAGCGCGCCGCCCTATGCATTTCTCTCTATCAGGCGCATCGAAAGTGGAAAGCGATGGAGGCGGCACTGTGCGCTTCCAGAATGAGTATAGACTGCGACGATAAAGGTCTTTTCCTGAACTCTGCTTATACTCTTGCGCCGTGAAGCCATCGCCAAACGACATCTCTTCCCACAACCCTTTCGGTTGATATGGGTAGACGCTTGCGCCACCTAACGCATCATTCAACAAGCCGCTCGCGGCAAGCGCATTATCGCGAATCATTTCGGCAGGCAGACGAAATCGAGGACCGCGGGCAAGCCAGCGGTTTTCAGGGTCTTTTTCAATCAACTCAGGATTGGTTTTCGACGATTGGCGATAGCTCGCAGAGGTCACAATCATTCGCTGCATAGCCTTGACATCCCAACCTTTTTGCATAAATTCGGTCGCCAGCCAATCGAGCAACTCTGCATGAACCGGAGGCTCGCCTTGCGACCCGAAATCTTCAGAAGTCTTTACAATGCCTTGCCCGAAATACATCTGCCAATAGCGATTCACTGCAACACGCGCAGTCAAAGGGTGCTTCGCGTCAACTAACCACTTCGCAAGTGTAAGGCGATTGGGCGGCGCATCTTTTGGCAGAGGCGGTAAGATTGCCGGAACACCTGCATAGACCTTCTCTGTTTTGTTGCGATAATCGCCGCGCCCCAATATGAAAGTCTCTCGCGGCTTTTCCATTTCGTTCATCACCATTACTGAGAATATTTGTTTGTCGAGTTCTTCTTTCTGTTTCTTGATTTTTTTGAGTTCGCTGTATTCACGCCGCGACGCTTCAGTTGCTGCGTAGGTCAGAAAATAATCACGAACACGAGCATTTAATTCTTTTGAGCGCTTGCCAAAAACGCCAGAGAGAATCGCTTGTATTGGATAATGAATCGCCAATTGCTCTATTTCATCGGTATTCAGAGTGCGGTTAAATAGTCGCAAATCGTCGAGCGCTCCTCTGAATTGTTCGCCTAACGCGAGGTTGCCGATTTGTAATTCAGCATCCGTTTTGATTGAGCCAGTGAGATTGTCTTGTAGAATTTCTATGTCGCGAGGCTTGCCATTAATAAATAGTTTGATTCCGCTTGCTCGGCTTGAACCATCGTAGATAAGCGCAAGATGATGCCAACTCCCCATCGGTAATCGCTCTTTCGTACGAATTTGAATCGCGCTGTCTGGAAAAGACGATGTCAACCTGACGCTTAAAATCGCAGCGGAGCGTTGAATGCCAATCAAGCGCGCATCATCGAAAAAGAGTTCGTAACCGCGACGTTTTTCTGCATCCGAAATCTTTTGAATAACCGAAATAGGTTTGTTGCCAGAACCATTGAGCCACATCGCCAGGCTGAAGGGTTCGTTATTATCAAACGCCCCTACCTGTCCAAAACTCACTTGTGAATCGCCATCAAAACTTACGCCTCTGCCTACCTGGCCGCCTCCGAATGTCGGGTCGCCTTTAACCGTTCTGCCGTATTGATACTTGCCTGAAATATCTGAGAAGCTACCGTCGAGTTCGTAATGAGCAATCAGCCCTTGGCGAGGCGATAGAGCGATTTTACTTACCCATTGTTTTTCCCATTCGTCTTGTGCAAGCGAGATTTCTTTTGCGGCAAGCGCCTCTTCTTTCGCTTTTATCGCGGCTGTTAATTCAGCAAGCTTCGATTTTTGTTGATCGTCTGGTAAAGACAAAAAGGGCGCGGCATTGCCTATGCGACCATCAAGTCCTTCCTCGGCAACCGTATTGAAAAAAGCGAAGAACTGAAAAAACTCTTTCTGAGAAATCGGGTCGTATTTGTGTGTGTGACAGCGCGCGCATCCGAGCGTCATTCCCATCCAGATGTTTGCGGTTGTCTCAACTCGATCAACAACGTATTCGACTTGATACTCTTCGGGAATCGCTCCGCCTTCAAAATTGATCATGTGGTTGCGAATGAAGCCGGAAGCAATCTTTTGTTCGATCGTCGCGTTG
>JANMSG010000185.1:0-14259 GCA_031389065.1 Acidobacteriota bacterium
TCATCGAGCGTGCCGCGTCCGAAAATCTTTCCGTCAATGATGGTTGGCTCAAATGGTGGCGTCTTCCATTGGTCTAATTCGCCTGGCGGCACGACGTCCATGTGCGAAACGAAGCCTATGGATTTACTGCCTGTGCCGATGTGTCCGACAACGTTTGTGCGACCCGGCTCTTTTTCGTAAGTAGAGATTTCCATGCCTAATGATTTCATACAATCTGTGACGCGCTCTGCGCAGAGGTATTCGTTGCCGGGCGGGTTGGTCGTATCCACGCGCACCAAGTCGCAAACAATTTCCACGATTTCATTTTGATTGACGTGCTGGCTGAATTTTGATTCCATTGACGCTCCTGAATTTTTATAAAGGCTTTGCAGCTTGATGATACCCGGGCGCTCTTTGAGCATCAAGAAAAGCTGAATCAATAGCTATGAAATTAAAATCGCCTAAGCGGGGTATAAAAACTGTTGTCACGATTTTCTTGCTGTGTTATAAAAAAACTACCCCTTTACTGCCCCTTCTGATTCAAGCGACTAAGGGTGCTAAAATTCACAACAGTTCAGGAAAAAGTTTAGAGATGGGAAAGCGCTGTTGTGGGCTTAGGTAAACAGGCTTGTAGACACGCACAATTTCAATGGCACTTTTGAGATCATTTTTTGAGGAGAAGCGATGACGACTCCTGTAGTAATGTACGAAGAAGAGTACGGACTACTAAAAAACGTAATAGCACGTTTGTGCACCGACTCGAACGCGAAATTTGTCTTTCTTGTAGATAAGAACGGCCAGCAAATCGCCGCGCACGGCGAGATGAAGGACCTTGATATCACCAGCCTTGCGAGTTTGACTGCCGGTAACGTCGCTGCCACTGACGGTCTGGCGCGCTTGATCGGCGAAGAGCAAGGTTTCCCCGTTCTCTCGCACGAAGGCGAACGTGATAACTTACACATTTCGATCGTGGCTTCGCGCGTCATTCTGGTTGTGATATTCGACCAGCGGTCAAGCCTCGGGTTGGTACGCTTGCGAGTCAAACGCGCCACCACCGAGATGACTATGATTTTTGAAGGAATTGACGCAAAGGTCTCTCGCGAACGCGAGATGGGGGTCACCTTTGACTCGCCCTTTGCCGAGATAACCGAAGATGACATAGACGCGCTTTTTAGTTAACCGGCGTTGTGAAGAATGAAATGAATACCTCATTTTCAACCAACCAATGATGTTGCCCCTGATAAAATAAAAGAGAAACCGGCGGCTCTCGATGCTGACCGATAAAGTAATAAGGAAGACGGCCTTGACGTTCATCAACTACGCATCACGAGAAATCAATTGCAAGATTGTTTATTACGGTCCGGGTCTTGGCGGCAAGACAACTAATCTGCAATACATTTACGATTCGACCGCGCAGCAAGCGAAGGGCAAACTGATCAGCCTTGCTACGGAGACCGACCGCACGTTATTTTTCGACTTTTTGCCACTTGATTTAGGCACCGTGCGCGGCTTCAAAACGCGCTTTCATTTATACACAGTGCCGGGTCAAGTCTTCTATGACGCGAGCCGCAAACTCATCTTGAAAGGCGTTGACGGCGTCGTCTTTGTCGCCGATTCGCAACGCGAAAGAATGGACGCGAATGTGGAATCGCTCTACAACCTTGACGACAATTTGAAACAACACGGGTACGATTTGATGAAGGTTCCATATGTGTTGCAGTTCAATAAGCGCGATTTGCCTAACGCCGTGCCCTTCGAAGAGTTGAAGAAGGAATTGATAAAAAAAGATGAGTCGATTTTTGAAGCCGTAGCCAGTAAAGGCGTCGGCGTATTCGATACCCTCAAAGCGGTCGCCAAACAGGTTCTGATGGAACTTCGTAAAGGCAGCAGCGGGTAAAAACGATTTTGTAAAGCAGCTTGCATTAAGCAAAAGCTTTTTTCAAATGAAGGTAATGATCAAGGGCGCACAATTTGCGCCCTTATTTATTTCTCACTCTCTCTACTAATCGTCGTATAAATCTCTGACGCTTTTTCGACCATGTGGTTTTGATCTCTATCGACATCCGCTTGCCTGCTGATTTTACCTCGCCGATTTTTTATCACAAAGGTGCTCGATTGCACGCTTCACTCGGCTCACAACATATTCGCTCCTATGGACGGTGTGCCTGGAACTTCATTTCTGTCACCCAGCAGGTGCCGCGTAGACACCATCGTTGCATAATAATTAGTAGTGTGTAATTATAGTTTCGGTATGTGGTTCCTCCTCAATCTAGCCCGGACACATACATTTAACCGTATCCTGCCACACTAGACGTAGTCTGGACGTATGAGGAATGATTCATGGCAAGAACCATTTTATTGGTAGAGGATGATTTCGATACTCAGCACCCCTTTGCGGAGCTTTTACAACTGAAGGGTTACACGGTTCTGACCGCATCGAATGCGGAAGTCGCTTTCCAGAAAGCGCGCGAATATCAACCGGACCTGATCGTCACAGATATTGTTTTGCCCGGAAAAAGCGGACTGCAACTTATCTACAATGTGCGAAGCGATGAAACCATAGGCGCGACTCCTATCATGGTTGTATCGGGATGCGAGCCTTCCATTCTTGCGGACGCGAAATCGCTGGGCGCCGAGTACTGTTTACCAAAACCGATTCAACTGGATGATTTTTGGGAAGCCTTTGGAAAAGTTTTCAAAGACGCCTACAAAGACCCCTTTGAATGGCAGATCGAAAAGTATAACGATTCAAACGGTGGCGCTGCTGTGACCATAGACAATCTGCTTAACAAGTTGAATCATTGCTCTTCAGAAGACGAAAGAGAGGACGTGTTGAAGCGTTTGAAAGAGCAAATCCTCAGTAAAGGAGCAAGCAACGAAGGTGGCTTGAGAGTTTGAGGCAACCGCGGATTTTATCGCAGCTTGCCAGTGAAATCGTCAGGTTTAATCGCAAGAAAACCGGGGCAAGAGATTTAATCTCTTGCCCCGGTTTTCTTTGAAAGAACTTCGAGAGCAAGGCGGACTCTTTTTTGAAAAAATCAATGGGCGTTCAAATGTTCGTTTACACCTTTGATGATGTCGCTGATGGTCAGAAAATTGGGAATCGCTGAATCAGGAATTTTAATCTTAAACGCATCTTCCAGGCGCAGCGCTATGTTGAGCGCGTCAAGCGAATCGGCGCCCAAATCTTTCATCAAATGGGTGTGCGGTTCCAATTGATTGAGGTCAACGCGCAACTCCGCAACAATGATGTTCTTGACCAAGTCTTCGATAGCTTCAACAGGTTGTCTGACTTCTTTGCTCATCTTCAGGTTTTCCCTTAGTCCAATGAATTAAATCCGCACGAGCGGCGTTTTAGGCAAACCACATATTGCCTATGGATTGTACTCTCGCGCAACAAGAACTGCGTTGTTGCCACCAAACCCAAATGAATTGGACATCGCGACTCGCGCGCCAGATGACTCCCTCATGGGTCGCGCTCCGTTTGTCACATAATCCAAATCGCATTGCGCATCATACTCTTCAAAATTGATGGTTGGCGGAATGGTTTTCTCTTTCACCGCAAGAATCGTCGCAATGAACTCCATCGCGCCCGACGCGCCCATCGAATGACCAAGCATGGATTTAATAGAACTGATAGGAATTTCATAAGCGCGGCGGCAAAAGACGCGCTTGATGGCCTCTGTCTCTGACGCATCGTTGAGTTTTGTGGCTGTGCCATGCGCGTTGATGTAGTCAATCTCTTCTGCGGCTACACCGCCATCTTTGAGGGCGCGCAGCATGGCTTGCGATTCGCCTTCGGGGTCTGGAAAGGTGATATGAGTAGCATCTGCCGTTGAGGCGTAACCGACAACTTCGGCATAAATCGGCGCATCGCGTTCAAGCGCGCCTTCTAAACTTTCCAGCACAATGATGCCTGCCGCTTCTGCAAGCACAAAGCCATCCCGATTGGCGCTGAAAGGCTTGCAAGCCTTTTCAGGCATTTCGTTTTTTGTCGAAAGAACACGCATATCTTTCCAGGCATCCATTACGACTTGCGTAACCGGCGCATCGGCTCCACCGGCTATCATGCGCTGCGCTTGTCCGTAACGAATCAAATGTGCCGCTTGACCGATGGCATTTGCGCCTGAAGAACAGGCTGTCGTGATGGTGACATTGGGCCCTCGCATCTTGAATCGTATCGCCATGGTTGAGGCCGAAGCGTTGTACATAGACTTTGGAATAGCGACTGCCGAACGACGGCTTCGATCATTCAAAAAAAAGGCACCGCAAAAATCTTCAATCGAAGATTGTCCGCCAAAGCCCGTTCCTAAAATCACACCCGTATCGTAGGTGTTTAATAATTCTTCGTTGAGACGGGCGTCGCGCACAGCCATATCGGTTGCGGCGATAGCCATCTGCGAAACCCTGTCAAGACGCGATAACTCGCGCTCATCAAAAAAATCCGCAGGGCGAAAATCGCGACAAACACCGGCGATGGTGGTTCTCAAATTCGCGGTGTCGAACTCTTCGATGCGCGATATGCCGCTGCGCCCTTCACAAAGCGCAGTCCAAAATTTTTCGCGCCCGATGCCAACCGGCGACACAACACCAATTCCTGTTACCACAACACGCTTCATAATCTTTTAGTCCTTAGTCCTTAGTCCTTAAGTCCTTAGTAAGCGCTTCGCCTAAAAGTCTTACTAAGGACCAAGGACTAAGGACTAAGGACTCTTTTAAATAATCCCCAGTTTTTGACCGATTCTGTGCATAGCTTCAAACAATCGTTCTGCTTGCTCGTCCGTATGCGTAGCCATACAGCTAATTCTGATCAACCCCTGCGACACTGCAGGCGGCAGCACCGGGTTCGTATAAATTCCGTCGCTCAACAATTCTAAAAAGAACTGACAGACCAGCGCTTCATCGCCAATAATGACAGGGATGATTGGCGTATTGCCTTCGAGCAAGTTAAACCCCAGACGAGTAAATTCGCGGCGAACTTTTTCGCCCATAGCCATTACGTGTTCGCGGCGTTCAGGTTCCCGCTCAATGATTTCAATGGCTTTCAAAACTGCCGCCGCATTGGCTGGCGCAAGCGAAGCCGAATAGACGAAAGCGCGGCTGTGATGCTTGATGTACTCGATGACTTCACGCCGCGCCGCTATGAAGCCGCCGATGGACGCGAACGATTTCGAAAAAGTCCCCATCACGATGTCAATGTCTTGCTCAACGCCGTAGTGTTCGGCTGCGCCGCGACCGTTGGCACCCATTACGCCGATGCCGTGCGCTTCATCCACATAAATTCGCGCTCCGTATTTCCACGCCAGGCGAACAATTTCCGGCAAATTCGCGGTGTCGCCTTCCATAGAAAAGACACCGTCAACAATGATCAAACGCCCTTCATCAGGTTGCAGACTCTGCAACACTTTTTCAAGGTCTACCATGTCGTTGTGTCTATATCTTGTGGTCTTGGCAAACGAAGCGAGGCAGCCGTCCAAAAGCGATGCGTGAATGTTACGGTCTGCAATGATGACATCGCCTTTTTGAGTGATGCAGGAAATCGCGCCGAGATTGGTTTGAAAGCCTGTGCCGAAAACCAGCGCCGCTTCGCGCTTCATAAACTGCGCGAGTTTTTCTTCTAATTGAATGTGCAGTGTCACCGTGCCATTGAGCATACGGGAACCGGAACAACCAGTACCGTATATATCTATCGCCGCTTTTGCCGCGGCTTTGACTTCCGGGTGAGTCGTCAACCCCAGATAATTATTTGAGCCGAACATCAAGATGCGGCGGTCACCCATCGTCACTTCGGCTTCGCCGGAATCCGACCCGCTGGAAAACTCCGTGAAATAGGGATAGAGACCGGCGCGGCGGAATTCATCGGGCTTCGTATAGCTCGTGGCTTTGTCAAATAAATCTTTCACGCCGATGCGCGCCTGCTGCTGCATACCTCAACACCCTCTCTATATAATCTTAAAATCTGTTGCTGACCAATGAAGGACTTTGCAAACCAATCCCCAACATACCAACACCGGTTAAAGGAACTATTTGCTAACCAATGAAGGACTTTGCAAAGAGTTAAGACTCCTCATGATTCGCTGCATTATAGCGGAAAAGCGCCTGATGACAAAATCAATGTAGGCGAAAGAAATTTATATTCGGCGGGGCAACTTGAAGGGATTTCTGCGCCCTTCAAGCCGATTCACCCAACCGGTTCAAGGCTTCAACGGCTAGCGAATGAAATTGTTGTCGCGCTGGTTTCATGCCGAAATCGCGCACTTCGGGATGAACCCGATTGGTCAATAAAACAAAGACGCGCAGCCTTTGCCCGTCCACCCAAACACTGGTTCCTGTAAAGCCGGTGTGCCCGAATGCCTCAAATGGGAGCGACCCTCCGGCAGAGCAATCTTTGGTTGCCGCGAGCATCCAACCGATGGACCGCGCATCGCCAGCCCCTCGCGTGAAATTGTGTGTGAACAAGGACAGGGATTCTCTTTTTAGAAGCTTGCTGCCCTCCAGGAACTCTTTGGCGATCCGGTAGACATCTCGCGCCGTTGAAAAGAGTCCGGCGTGACCCGCTACGCCTTCCATAAAATAGGCGTTACCGTCATGAACTTCGCCCCAGAGTAAATGTTTTCGCCGGAGCGGGCGCAGGTTCGTACTTGGCGCATCGCCTGAGGCAGATGTCGGACAAACGATTTTCATTTCAGCGACAGTCTTGCGTTCATGGGTTTGACCCAACTCTGTTGCGGCAATCTCGCGCCTGAGTTCAAGTGGAGGATGAAAGAAGGTTTGCTTGAGCCCTAAGGGGTTGCAGATCTCTTTTTGCGCGATCAGGTCAAGCCTTTCGCCGGTCACGCGCTCAAGGACGAAGCCTAGCAAGATAAAGTTCAAATCGCTGTAAAGGGCTTCGGTAGCCCGTTTTGTGCCCTGTCGGTTTTCGCACGGCGCGTTTGCGATGGTAGCAACCACATCGGTTCTTGTTCGCGCTTCGAGATAAAGCGGTCGCCAGGCTGGTAGCCCCGAAGTATGGGTCAGCAAGTGCAGCAAAGTGATGGCGCGCTTGTCCGGGTTGCGAAGCTCTTCCAGATAACGGCTTGCGGGCGCGGATAAATCTAAACCGCCGCGCTCTGCGAAAATCATCGTGAGCAAAGTGGTAAGTAAAGGTTTCGTCAGCGAAGCCAAATCGTAAATCGTGTGTAGCGTGACAGGGATTTGTTCAGGCTCAAGGACTGCGTAACCCAGTGCGTCTTCGGCGACGATTTTTCCGCGCGCACCGATGACGAATTGGGCACCGGGAAAGGTGCCGCGCCCAATAGCGTTTTGAAGATGAGCTGAGACTCGATGAAACAACTCTTTCACTTTTGGCTCTTCAAGCTTTACTCTTCGATCTTTCTTTTCTTGAATTGGAAATTACGTTGCCGAGCAGCTTCGTACAAAAGCACCGTTGCAGCGGCGGCTACGTTGAGCGATTCGATTCCTTCAGCCATAGGAATGTGCACAAACATATCGGCCTCGGCGGCAATGTCTTCGGAGACCCCGCTCGCTTCGCGTCCCAGCACGATAGCGATTGGCGTAGTCAAATCGGCTTCCGTGTAACGCGATTCTTTAGCCACAATGGCGGCATCTTCCAACACGCCTCTCTCTTTTGCCGGCAGTCGCGAAGCGATAAGTTTGACACCGTGTGCTTTGCAAAATTGAATCGCCTCTTCGCGTTTTACATCCGTCACCACAGGTAAGCGAAAAGCTGATCCCATGGAAGCGCGCAGAGCTTTCAAGTTAAACGGGTCAACGGTATGGCGCATGGTAATTAGTCCGCTTGCGCCTGCCGCTTCGGCTGTGCGAATGATACTGCCGATGTTGCCAGGGTCTTGCAATTCATCAGCGATAATGATCAAAGGCGTATCATCATTGAACACATCGGCTAATTCAAAATGCGGGCGACTGACAATGGCGACGATGCCTTGAGGGCTTTCCGTATCGGCTATGAAATCCAAAATTTGTTGTGGCACCAACGCGCCGCGACAAGGGACGTGCAGCAAGTTGTCCTGCAACTGGGCGCCGCGTTCTGAGGCTTCAAGCGCCAGCGAGTATGCAACACTTTCAAAATGTACACCTGCCTTGAGCGCGTCTTCAATCAGGCGTATGCCTTCAATGAAGACCAGGTGATGTTCGTCGCCAATGCGAACACGGCGAAATCTTTTAATCAAAGGGTTCTGTTTGCTGGTGATTCGTTCAACGAGCATGGTTAGGCAATATAGCACAAGCAGTTCATATTGACAGGTTCGCAGGAATTAGTTTTCATTCATGCTTTGAAATGGAGAGCAAAAATTTTGACAATTCGATTCTGCCACACTCGTGCAACTCTGCCTATCGCTTTGCGGTTTTGTCCGCTCACCGCGAAAAACCAAAAGCTTTCTGTCTTCTTTCGAGCCCTCATTGCCTTTTGCCTTTTGCTTATTACGTTTTGCTTTTCTGCCTGCTCAAAACCAGGCGTTGTTGAGCAAAAAACAGAGCCGACGGAGCTAACGGTCGCGGCTGCCTCTGACCTTGCGCCAGCCTTTGAAGAACTCGGACGCTTGTTTGAGCAAGCGTCAAATATAAAAGTCACCTTCAGCTTTAGCTCTACAGGGACGCTGGCAAAACAGATTCAAAACGGTTTGCCCGCCGATGTATTTGCCGCTGCCAACGTAGCCTTTGTTGATGATTTGGAAAAGCAAGGTTTGATTTTATCGGATACCAAAGCCACCTATGCGATAGGGCGTATCACGCTCTGGAGGCGGGCTGATTCGCCTTTGAAAATCGAACGCTTGGAAGATTTGACGCGCCCGGAAATCAAGCACATCGCCATAGCCAATCCTGAGCACGCGCCCTATGGAATGGCGGCACGCGAAGCGTTGCAAAAACTCAAACTCTGGGAAGCGGTGCAGGCGAAATTGGTGTTGGGCGAAAACGTCCGTCAGGCTTTGCAGTATGCCGAAACAGGCAATGCCGACGTCTCCATCACAGCTCTATCGTTGAGCGTGCAAAGCCAAGGCCGTTGGACGCTCATCTCTGCTGATTTGCACAAGCCGCTTGAACAGGCTCTTGCGGTACTCAAAAATACGCGCCACGAAAACGAAGCGCGCCAGTTCGCTGTCTTCATCAACAGCGCGCAAGGGCGACCTGTCATGCGGAAGTACGGATTCATCTTGCCGGGTGAACAAGCGGTTGACTGATACAAAATTGCGGCAATCTGCCTTGACAAGAAATTGCGTGAGCGTATGCTATCCATTTAATTATGAGTCTGCCAAGTTTGTTATCCCAATCCCGCTTCACAGAGGTTCTGAAATAAAGAATGGAAACTCCAAAACCCAGCAATCGAGTTAGAGTCGTCATTGCAACATCGGTCATGCTGTCGTTCATCTCGTTTTGGCGAGCCGCGGCTATCGTGTTGAACGATTTAGGCTCGTCGGCTTTTTATGCAGGTGGAATATCGGAACAATTCATCGGTAAATCCGCGCCCTGGTTTATTCTCGCCGTGATGTTGTTTAGTTTCGCCGTGCGTATGCTCTATATCGAATCGTCTTCGATGTTCACGCGGGGCGGCGTCTATCGCGTCGTCAAAGAAGCGATGGGCAACAACATGGCAAAGCTCAGCGTCTCGGCGCTGATCTTCGACTTTATCTTGACGGGACCGATCTCCGGCGTGTCGGCAGGTTTATATCTCGCGGGATTGATTCAGGAATTGTTGGAATTGGCAGGCTATCACTATCAACTCAACAACAACCTGTTGGCGATGGCTTTTGCGATTTTGGTGACCTTGTACTTTTGGTGGCGCAATATCAAGGGCATTCATGAATCATCGGAAGACGCTCTGAGAATTATGTACGTCACGACGGTGATGGTCGTCATCATGATTGTGTGGGGAGGCATAACGCTGCTGGAGCGGGGCGGACAAATGCCGCCACTACCGAGTCCTGAGAACCTGACCTTTTCCACTGGCCATTATGACGCGCTTGGCTGGCTCAAACCCTTGAAGTGGTTTGTTGCAGACGGAGAGCGTTTCAGGATCGCAGACGCCGCCCCGGGCATTATGGCAATCCTAGGAATCACCATCGCCTTTGGGCACTCCATTCTGGCGATGAGCGGTGAAGAGACGCTGGCTCAGGTCAATCGCGAACTCGAAGCGCCGAAGTTGAAAAACCTCTGGAGAGCAGCAATCGTGATTTTCATCTTTTCTTTGCTCTTCACTTCGCTGGTCTCTTTCTTTGCCGTAGCCATCATTCCGGATGACGTTAGGCCTCAATACCTGGACAATTTGATTGCCGGTCTGGCGATGCATTTCGTCGGACCCACTTATCTCAAACTGCTCTTTCATGGGTTCGTCGTTTTCGTAGGTTTTCTGATGCTTTCGGGTGCCGTCAACACGGCGATTATCGGTTCAAACGGGGTGCTCAATCGAGTCTCGGAAGATGGCGTATTGACCGATTGGTTTCGCGCGCCGCATAAAAAATACGGCACCACTTATCGCCTGGTCAATATCGTAGCCATCCTTCAGATCATCACCATTATTGCCTCTGGCGGAAATCTTTTTTACCTCAGTGAAGCCTATGCTTTCGGCGTCATCTGGAGCTTTACCTTTAATGCCATCGCAACCATGATGTTGCGATTCAAAAAACCAGAAGGGCGCGAATGGCGTATGCCGGGCAACCTGAAGATCGGCAAGACGGAACTTCCCCTTGGCGTCATAACCGTAACCTTTGTGCTTGCATCGCTCGCCATCACGAATCTATTAACCAAGCAGGTAGCCACAGTTTCAGGGCTGCTGTTTACCTTAGCCTTTTTCGCGGTCTTTAAGATTTCAGAGCATATCAATCGCAAAAAGCTGGATCGCACCTTGGCCTCGCTCGACCAATTTCAGCTCCAGCATAATGAAACCATAGACCTGCAGGCAGTAGGGGCGCGTCCGGGCAATGTGCTGGTTGCGGTGCGCGATTTCAACACCCTCAGTCATCTGGAAAAGACCCTTGCAAAAACCAACACCGATGAACAAGACATCATTGTGGTGACGACGCGATTGGTTGCCGGGCCCGATGGCGCAGACCACGATGTTTACGATGAAAATTTGTTCACCAGTTATGAGCAAAAACTCTTTACACGGGTCGTCGCCTTAGCCGAAAAATCGGGCAAACCGGTTGATTTAGTGGTGGTTCCCTCAACCAATGTTTTCGATGCTGTGGCGCAGACCGCTTTGCAATTGGATTCGGCTGAAATTGTCGCCGGGCATTCAAACAAGATGACCATCCAGGAGCAGGCTCGCGCCCTGGGTCGTTCGTGGGAATCGCTCGGCACACGTCCGCGTCGTGAAGTTTGCTTCCGCGTGCTGGCTGAGGATGGCTCTGAAAGCGTAGTCTATCTGGGCGCGCACGCGCCCAATCTCAAAGAAGAAGATGTGGCTTTGATTCACAAGCTCTGGTTGCAGGTCAGCAACATACCGAGTCGTCGCCGCGTCCATCATCGCGACGTTGTGCGCGTAGCCTTGAACCGGCTGGAGCGGGATTTGCGCGGTCAGACCGATGTCATGCTCGATTTTTATAAACTCGAACAAGAGGGAGAAAACGGCAAAGCAAAAGGCAAAAACGGCAATGCCGCAAAGAAGTGATGCTTCAATGCTAGAATGGAAACTGCTATGAGTAGAAATGGGAAGTCTAAAAAAACAGGAAAAACTCAGACAGAAAGCGGAATTACCAAAATAACGGTTTGCGGCTTCAAATCTATCAATCGAGAGCAGAGCATAGAGATAAGACCGTTGACGATTCTTGCGGGCGCAAATAGCTCAGGCAAATCAAGCATCATGCAGCCGCTCCTTCTGTTGAAACAAACGCTGGAAGCAACCTACGATCCGGGCCCACTTTTGCTCAATGGTCCCAATGTGAAATTCACATCGGTGGAGCAAATGTTTTCTCTTACAGGAACAAAAAAGAGTAACAATATAATTATGGTTGAAATCGCATCAGACCATCCTGAAGTTCTCACTCTAAATTTTGATAGGCAACCTAGAGGGGGAATACGTATTAAACAGATGGCGATTGCAAACGAATTGGGGAAAGTTAAACTGAAGCCTGGAATTGCTACGAATGAAATTTTATTCTCATCTCCTATAAAAAAAGCGCGTGAACTCATCGAAAAAGAGCACAACCAATCTGGAAATTATACTTGGAAAGTTATATCTGAACGTTGTTTTTTAGGATTGGAACATAGTTCTGAAAGAGATAAGGGTACTTATAGGTTCTCACCCCTGGTACATACGGATTTCGATATAACGGAAATGATTCATCTCCCTGGCTCAAGAGGTAATGCAGAACGCGCTTACTCTGTCACAGCAGTTGGTTCAACCTTTACTGGCACATTTGAAATTTACACAGCGAGCATCATTGCAAACTGGCAAGCTGAAAAAGAGAACGAAAAGCTTGCAAAATTGAGTAAGGATTTAGAGCGCCTTGGATTGACTTGGAAAGTCACTGCAAAACAAATCAATGACGCGCAAGTCGAAATACAAGTTGGGCGATTGCCTCGCGCTGCGAAAGGCGGAGCGCGCGACTTGGTTAATATCGCAGATGTGGGCTTTGGCGTGTCGCAGACTTTGCCTGTTTTAGTTGCGCTGCTTGTCGCAGAGCCAGGGCAACTCGTTTACATCGAAGAACCGGAAATCCATCTTCACCCGCGGGCGCAAACGGCTCTGGCGCAGATTCTTGCCGATGCGGCGATTCGCGGCGTTCGTGTTGTCATTGAAACTCACAGTCAATTATTACTCTTAGGCATTCAAACGCTCGTTGCCGAGGGGAAGCTTGCGCCTGATTTGGTAAAGCTTCATTGGTTTACCCGAAACGATAATGGCACGACTGAAATCAACAGCGCAGACCTTAATGAGACGGGAGCCTTTGGCGATTGGCCTGAAGATTTCGCCGAAACTTCTCTCAAAGCGGAAAGCCGTTATCTTGATGCAGCAGAAACTCAATTATTGATAAATTAATATGCCAAAGAAAACCTCAAGGCTACTTATCATAGATGTTTCAATTGCAATGGCATCGGGTGGAGAGAACGCAACTCACCCAACCTCAAAATATTGTAGAGATTTTCTCTTAGCAGTGCTGACTATCTGTCATCAAATCGTTATAACTCCAGATGTCGCTGAGGAATGGGGCAGACACCAATCAAATTTTGCACGTAAATGGCGCGTCTCTATGGTTGCGAAAAAAAAGTTGCATATCATCAGGATAGAGCAGAGCAAAGAGTTGCGCGATAAAATTGAAAATGCGGCAAAGACTGAAAATCAAAAAAAAGCTATGCTAAAAGACGCGCACTTGATTGAAGCAGCATTGGCAGCAGATAAAATAGTCTTCTCGCTTGATGAAATCGTTCGAGATTTATTTAGCGAGGCAACAGGAAATATCAGAGAACTCAGGGATATTTTATGGGCGAATCCTGATAAAGAAGAAGACCAGTGCATTATTTGGTTAGAAGGCGGAGCTAGAGTTGAAAAGAAAAGGCTGCTTGGTTCCGTTGCGAAATTATGAAGGAGCAATTATGCCAATCGTAGAGCAAATTAGCAAAGATATCGTAACGGCGATGAAAGCCAAAGAGGCGGAGCGTTTGAGCGCCCTTCGCATGGTGAAGACGGCGCTCAAGTTGCGCGAGACAGAGCTTCCCGGCGGCGTTGATGATGCGGAGGCGGCAAAGATTTTAAACACCCTGCTCAAGCAAAGACGCGACGCCGCAGATGCTTTCCGCGCCGGAGGGCGCGAAGAGATGGCGCTGAAAGAAGAAGCGGAAGCGCGCATCATTCAAGAGTATCTGCCTGCCGCCGCAAGCCAGGAAGAGTTGTTGCACGCTGTGGAATCGGCAATCGCGGAAACGGCGGCCTCTTCGATGAAAGATATGGGCGTTGTGATGAAAGCCGCGCGCGCCAAACTCGAAGGCAAAACCATTGACGGCAAAGCGATCAGCGATATGGTGAAAGCGAAATTGTCTTAGTTCGTTGCTAACGCAGATAGATACTTTTGAGCGCCTGCCGGAAGCGCAACAGAAAGTAGCCAGTGATGCCGCCTCTAGGTATCAACACAAGGTTTGCAGATTGTGTTTTGCGGCTTTATCACCAGCAGATAATTGCTGAAACAGCAAACTTCTTCACGCCCTTAAAAATTCTCCGGCTTTCTGCGCCCACCTCTCGGCGGACGCTGCGGCGGGAACAAAGCTTCCTCAACTTTGTAATCAGCGGGCAATTCAAAAAGCGATTTTACGGGCTCTGCGCGATTGATG
>JANMSG010000631.1:0-2151 GCA_031389065.1 Acidobacteriota bacterium
CTGAGTGCTGGCGCCACGAGTAGTTCTGGTAAACGAGCAGGCAAGCGAGCAGAAAGGTCACAACCTTTAATACCAGGTTGTGATGTCGAAGTTCAGCTCGACCTCCCCATGCGCGACCCAAAGCAAACCCTGCCTTGTCAAGGGGCTTCTTGACAGCGGTCTCTTCTTTTCGGTGGCGAGATTCAGACAGGTTCGTGTACTCAACGTCACTTGCGTGTCCGGCTCTAGATGATTTGAGACTTTTCACTTTCAACTCCGTTCTTTCATATTGCGCTGTTTGTAGATGGGTCTGTTTGGCAATTTTATAGACAACTACTCAGACTGCCACGGCAGCGCCACCCGCAGCTCCACCAGGGGGAGATGACGTACCTCCACCGCCGACCCCGCTCCCTGATCCGCTATCTCCACTTCCGCCATTTCCGCTACCGCCTCCCGGAGGCATCGAAGTACCACCGCTCGTAAGCATCCCCATAGAACCGCCACTGCCTCCTCCTGCAGTCGAGCCGATCTGCTGAACGATGTTTGCGCCCTGTCCTGCTGCGGCTCCTACCGCCATACCCGCAGGGCCTCCCACAGCCGCCCCTGCAACCGCGCCGCCGACCCGCATGAAGCTGGCGATGGCTCCGCTGCTTCTATTCATTGCCATGCTCCAGGCAGCCATTCCCAACATACTGAAACGCGACAGCGGCAACACGGCGTTGATGATCAAGGGCGTAGCGAAGTACATCCCAGCGAACACAAGCGACATGACCGCCGACTCAATCATCACGGTGGTGTTTCCAAAGTCGAGAGGCCCGCCAGATTGCATGTCATGCAGGAAGAGCGAAGGTCCGTTCCAGACGAACCAGCCGCACACAGCCATCCATATGCGCCAGGCGGACAGTTGCACCAGAGCCGTGATCCAGTTGCTTAGCACACGACCGCCGAGTCGCGGGATCACGCCAAACACGATGAGGATGGGACCAAGGACATAAAGGACGGTTGCGAGTGCAATCCATGCCATGTTGATGAAGATTGCGCCGAACAAGAACAGGGCAATTGAGAGGGCAACAAGTATCGCGGCGATGCCTGCCCCGGGGTTTATGACCATATTCCACAGGAAGTTGGTTATGCCCGAAATCCAATTGGCAGCGTCATCTTGAGTGCCCCATTGTTTGAGCTTTCTCCGCCTTCAATCTGTTTGTTGGCTGCCCTTTGCGCAGACTTGGTAAGATCGGCGAGTTGGTAATCGGGCATTATCTCCTGGGCTATTCCATGACCCACCGACATGATGATTCCGTAAACCTGATCAAAGCCAACCAGTAGGCAGATAACCATCAGCCCGCGCAGGATCACGTCTTGGGGCGATATCTCAAGGCGAACGAGAAGACCCGTGAGATTCATCGCAAGGGCGATTGCTACCATGAGAGCAAGCACTATCCAGGAGGTGGTGTACATCTTTTTGTGCAGTTCCATGATCTGCTGTACGCCTGCGTCGGTTATGTAATCGCCTTTGCCCGGCAGATTGATCTGAAACAAAAGTAGGAAAATCGTGTTCATCTTTTTAGCACCTCATGCGGCACACGAGTACCGTATAGCCATCAATCAATCAGCAAACTTTGGTATCAAGTCTCGGAAGAAATAATTAGGAAGTGTGCGATTTGGAGCGTCGGGGCTTAGCCTTCACTCTGCACGAACAGAGCCGGGCTTAGCCGCGCGGCCACCGGGCCAGAATCGCAGCGCACCAACGGTTTCCACATTGAACCTGCGATTCTCATTGGCGTATCGTGTGAGTGCAGCATCTTGGGACGCGTCTCTCAAGAGCAGGCTCGCGATCAGGCGATTATTCTGATTCATAGACTGTACACCGAGGGCTTCAAGCTCCATCTCCTTTTGCTTCTGGAGCAACTGATATCGCTGCCTGTCGGCTTCGGTCATGGATGCGCCTGCCCCATCAATCACGCTATCTATGTATCGGTAGTCTCTAAGATGATCCTCTATGGCATTGTTCGTATCGCTCGTAAAGGCGAGGGCAGAGGCTGCTTGATTCACTGCAAACTCGTAGCGCGACCCGGCAAATTCGTTCACGGGCGTTTCTCCGAAAAGCGTGTAGAGGGTGCTTCGAATATCTCTGCCTGGCGCGCTTTTGCCTTCAATTACGTCCTGTAAACG
>JANMSG010000632.1:0-4736 GCA_031389065.1 Acidobacteriota bacterium
GCGTGTTGTTCTCCAGGATCGGTTCGTCGGGCGCGGGTTTCGCTGTGAAGGCATAACGATGAACGCCAGCCGTGAGCGGCTTGAACGTGATACGCGCAACAGAGGTCGCACCACTTTGCAAAGCGACGGTCTGAGTTCGCAGTAGATGGCCATCTTCAGTCAACTCGACTTCGACGGTCTGCGCCGACGAGCCGCTTGATTTGAGCGACACTTCGGCGGTCACCATAGCACCGACAATAACGCGGCGCGGGGCGCTGGCGCGCACGACTTCAACATCGCCTTCGATTTTCGTTTGCCCGAAGCCAAGCGTGAAGATTGGCAAGGCGCGGGCTCGTAAATTATTCAACGTGTTTGCCAGATTGGTAGTCGAATCGGCTTCGGCGTTGCTGGCGCCATCGCTCATCACGACGATACCGGAGATCGGCAGTCCCGCTGAATCGCGCACCGCCTGTTCGATGGCTGCCGTGAGATTGGTCTGCTCGCCCTCGCCCGTCATGCCGTTTGCTTCGCCGCGTTCAGCCGTGGTTGAAAATTTATAAGAGCGAACTTTGAATTTATCAGTGAGCGCTTTGTAAAACTGACTTTCCGCAGACATTACCTTTTTCAAGGCATCAAGGCGCGATTGATTATTGTCTTCTGCGAGTTTCATGCTCGAAGAATCATCCATTAAGACTAAGACATAGCTTGATTGCGGCAGCACAGCGGGGACGACGATCGTCGGGCGCATGATTAAGAAGACAATCAAAGCAATAAGCGCGGTTCGCAAACAGATCAAAGCGATACGCCACTGGGTTGGCAGTTGCACAGAGAAACGCACATAGATGAAATAAGCTAAAACAGCAACGCCGATGACTAAAGCGGCGATGAAGAAAACATTCCAGCGTACGCCGAACGCAAATTCGCTTTTCGAGAAAATGGCTGTCCTGTATTTAAACAGAAAGCTGAATAGCTGATCCAAAATTAACCTCACACGCTTTTGTCTCTCGGCTGAGTTCCACTGCTGCCAGTGAATTGTAGTTGCTAACGCCCCAACACGCAAAAGTTTCACAATTCTTCTGAGGGAATATTCCTGCCCCTTTCAAATCCTGGTGACGATGAATTGGTAAGCTCGAGCGAAGAAAATTGGCTTTGTGTCAACTTCTCTGCCACTTGTAAGTATCAGGCTTGCTTTTACTTTCGTAATCGTTGCCAAAAATTTATTTTTACTATTGTCTAATAGTGAACACAAAGAAAAGCGGAAGTCGAGCATACTTGAAACTCGTTTATGTTTTACTAGCAGGCTTACCAAATCCTGGAAATTAGATTTCTTAACCCTGCCCTCGTTATTCATCCCTCTGCTCATCAGCTATCTGTCACCCAAACCAACTTTAGGTTAATGGGCTGGGCAATGAAGCCAGCAGTAAATAATAGCTACATTCCGTCATCATCAAACCGAGTGTCTGCTTAGGAGGCTTTTATGATCAATTTCAAGCGCAATTCTTTGACTCTTATAGCAATCATTGCATTCGCCACGTTCTTTTGTGGTGCTTCCCCGGTAATGGCTCAGGTATCACTGGGTGCGGCGCAGAGTTTCGGGGTTTTAGCTGGCTCGGCGGTGACCAATACCGGCCCGACCGTCGTCCTTGGTGACGTGGGGGTCAGCCCTGGTTCTGCGATCTCAGGCTTTCCACCTGGAACTGTGGTCGGCGGAGCATTACACTCGAACGATGCGTTGGCGATTCAGGCTCAGATGGATCTTACGGTTGCCTACAATGCAGTGGCGGGCATGACCTGCAATACCAATTTGTCTGGTCAGGATCTGGGTGGTATGACGCTGATGCCAGGAGTCTATTGTTTTAATACATCGGCTCAGTTGACAGGAATACTCACTCTCGACGCCCAGAATAATCCCAATGCAATCTTCATTTTTCAGATTGGCACTACACTCACTACGGCAAGCAACGCGGCGGTGAATGTAATCAATGGCGGTAGCAGGTTCAACGTCTATTGGCAGGTCGGTAGCTCTGCAACGATCGGCACAGGTACAGCGTTTTCAGGACACATTCTTGCTTTGACGAGCATCACGGTGACGACTGGCGCAAGCGTCACCGGTAGTCTTTTGGCGCGCAATGGCGCGGTAACCCTGGACAGCAACCTCATCACTTCTGCCTTTGTCGTTTGCACCCCGCCACCCACCAATCTGGTAAGTTGGTGGCCTGGCAACGGCAACGCCAACGACATTCGTGGCACGAATAACGGCACACTTGTAAACGGTACGACCTTTGCCACAGGGAAAGTCGGGCAGGCTTTCAGCTTTGACGGCGTAGACGATTTTGTTGATGTGCCGAACAACGCCAATCTAGAACCTCAAGCTCTGACCGTAGATTTCTGGTTCAACTCGGCAAGTCCTGGCACCAACGCTTATCTGCTGTCGAAAGGAGCTGCTACCTGTCAATTCGGCTCGTATTCGTTCAACAACGCAGGCACCGGTGGTGGCTTGGCTTTTGATGTGACGATCAACGGCAGCTTGATTCGTTCACCGATCTCTTCTCCCACAGTTTTCGATGGCATGTGGCATCTGGCAGCCGGCACCTACAATGGCAAAACGGTTCGCCTCTTCATTGACGGCGTCGAAGTTGGCACCGGCACCCTCGCGCCAGGCAGCATTACATACGGTTTGGCGACCACCAATAACCTGACTTTTGGGCGCTACAACGGCACCTGCATTCTCAGCTATGCCGGTTTGCTCGACGAGATCGAAATCTTCAACCGCGCGCTTTCGCTCACTGAGATTCAAACAATCTTTGATGCGGGAAGTACAGGCAAGTGCGACTGCCCAAGTACTACCTGCCCGGCAAACATTACGCAGTCGAATGATCTGAACCAATGTGGCGCGTTGGTAACCTATCCGGCTCCAACTCCCGGCGGCACGCGCTGCGGCACCCTCTCCTGCTCGCCAGCTTCCGGCTCGTTCTTCCCGGTTGGCACGACCACTGTCACTTGTACGGCTTCGACTACCGGGGCAAGTTGCACCTTCACCGTTACGGTCAATGACACACAACCGCCAACCATTACCTGTCCGGCAAACATCACGGCAGTGACAAGCATCTGTGCCGGCAGCAGTCAAGTGGTTACTTATCCGCCGCCAACCGCTTCTGACAATTGTCCGGGAGTGACAGTGGCATGTGTGCCGCCTTCGGGTTCGACCATCCCGATTGGCACGTCAACCGTTACGTGTACGGCGACCGATGCTTCAGGCAACACGGCGACCTGTAGCTTCACCGTGTCGCTCTTTAATGCCTGTCTTCAGGATGACAACAATCCCAATATCGTGCTGTTATGGAACACGGTAACCGGAGCGTATCGCTTCTGCTGCAACGGCACCATCTACACAGGCACAGGCAGCGTTCTCAACAAAGGCATTTCTCATTCCATCAACCACTATGCCGCTGACAGAAGAGTCAATGGGGTATTAGATTGCGCACTTACCAGAGGGCAAGCTGGGTTACAATCACCCGCAGGTGTGTTGATTTGCGCGATCAACGACAGAGACGTTCGCAATAACTCCTGTAATTGCGGTGGCGCGCCGCCGGCACCAGCGACGATAAAGTAGCAACAGAGACTATCAGTTTCACATAATAGCTCTGTCTATTTTCTAAAGGATTGGCGAGATTGAATTCGCCAATCCTTATTTTTTTTGAGAAGTTCCAGGCTGTCCGGTTCACTGCCAAACCTTTGATAATCCAATTAAATCAAACCCATCTTGACCGCTGTTTTGCTTTGCTATAAACTTGCGCTCGTTCTGAAGTCTATTTAGCTAAGTTAAGCAGTACAAAACCGATAATCCAATTTGGTCATCAGCAGGCTGCCAGCATTCGTGCGACAGTTTAACTACATCCACTCAAAAGAATCGAGGAGACAGATTTATGAGATTCTCTAAAACAAACCGACATCTTGCCATTTACTTATTTTCCATTTTGACTCTTATTACCTGGGTAATTATGCAGACTCCGGGAATTTCCCCGACGGCTGCCTATAGCTCTAAACAACCCAATGCCAGAAGCTCATATGTTAGCACTCAAAATGCCGGAGCTTTGACAAAAGATCAAATGACGGCGCGGCTTAATGCACTGAATGAAACTATCATTACTCTGAAAAGTCAGTTAGCGAATAGTCCAAAAAACAGCTCTTTATTGACCCAACTCAATAACGCTATCAATGATTATAATGCGCTATCGGCTTCAATGGGGGGCGACCAGGCTACGCCTCCCGGGGCGACTCCGCCAGTTCCAGTACCGGGTCCAAAAGATGATTTACATAATCAAATGCGGAACCTCGAAACTACTATCGAAAACTTGCGTCGTCAATTAAGTGGCGATCCAAATAATCAAGCTTTGCAGGCGCAACTCAATGGTGCCATGAGTCAGTTCAAGAGCATCTCGGCTTCGTTGGGCGGCGATCAACCGGTACGGGGCGAAAATAACCGTCCGAAGGGCGGCGTTACAGTTCCGCCGGGATGCACAGGAACACCCACTACCGTCACCAATAGTACGCCGACAGCGATTCCAACCGGCCCAGCAGTGGTCACTTCAACCATCAATGTCGCGGGGGCTGGCACTTATCTCTTCGATGTGGATGTGTTGACCAACTTGACGCACACGTTTGCGGCAGATTTAGACATCACCATTCAATCGCCTGCCGGAACCATCGTCACGCTGACCACAGACAACGGCGGGGCCAACGACAACGTCTTCAAC
>JANMSG010000677.1:0-2001 GCA_031389065.1 Acidobacteriota bacterium
TCAAAAAACAATGAACCGCAAACCAAAGAAAAGATGCAGGAACCCGGACTCCAGACTCCAGACTCCAGACTCCAGACTGCTGATTTAAATGAGCAATTCAATCTATCATCATCCAGTCATCTGATCGTTGCAGGAAGCACCGCGCCGGGTGAAGAAATAATTTTGCTTGATGCGTTGCGCGAGGCACGCAATCACAAAGGACTGGAAAAGGCGCGTTTGTTACTGGCTCCGCGCCACCCGGAACGCTTCAACGAAGTAGCGAATCTGCTTGCTGACTCACCCTTCACTTTTGCTCGCCGTTCCGAAAAACACAGAGCCTTGCCGCAAAATCATTCGTCTCAAAACGCGGATGTTATATTGCTCGACACCATAGGCGAGTTGGTTGCGGCTTATGAATTCGCCGCTGTCGTTTTTGTCGGCGGAAGCTTGGTGCCCAAGGGCGGACATAACATCATCGAGCCCGCCGCTTTTGCCAAGCCTATCATTGTCGGCTCGCATACGGAAAACTTTCGCCAGATCATTTCTGACTTCACGCAGGCAGATGCTATTGTGCAGATCAGCGCGAAAGAGGAAAACGCATCGAAAGCCTTTGCGCGACAGGTGATTCGTTTGCTGACGGAAAGGGAAGTGGCACAAGCGATGGGCAAACGCGCTCTCGATATTTTGCTCACGAACAGAGGCGCTACCGATTGCACACTTCGAGCGATTCAAAAAGTCATGAGTGATGCGAAGTCGAAGCCATGATTGACAAACAAGACAAATTCACACGCGCTTTGTTATGGTTGCCCACCAAGCTTTATGAACTGGGTGTGCGGCTGCGCGTCGTCGCATACGAAACCGACTATTTGAAATCCAAAAAGCTTGATGCCTTTGTCATAAGCGTCGGCAATCTCACACTAGGCGGCACAGGCAAAACGCCTATCGTCCATTACATCGCGCGTTACCTGAAAAGAGAAGACCGCCAGGTTGCCATTCTCACAAGAGGCTATGGACGCAAATCTACAGAGCGCCGCATCCTCAACGATCCGCGTAAAGAGGCACAGAATCAATCACCAAACAACAACGCGCCAAATCAATCTGTAGAAAGTTACCTTGAGTTTGGCGACGAGCCTTTGATGCTGGCCCGCGCTATGCCTGATGTGCCGATAATCATTGACAAGAATCGTTGTGAAAGCGGAAGGTTGGCCGAGCAGGAATTGAATGCTGAAATATTGATACTTGACGATGGCTATCAGCATCTGGCGCTTGAACGCGATTTGAATATTTTGCTGCTTGATGCGACAGACCCTTTCGGCGGATTCGAGATGGTGCCGTTCGGTCGTTTGCGCGAACCGCTTTATGGATTGAAACGCGCCCATGTGGTGGTTATCACTCGCGCAGATAAAGCATTCGATCAAGCGCAGACTTTAGCGATCATAAAATACTTCTGCGGCGACAAAATCCCTGTGATGTATTTCTATTCGACCATCGAGAGTTTGCGATTGTTGACCTCAGAGGAGATTTACGATGCCAGCGAGTTTGTCGGTTGGAACGTAGTTGCAATGTGCGGCATAGGCAATCCACAAGCTTTTTCTGAAGATTTACTGCAAATCGGCATGAACATAACCGCCGAAAATTTCTTCCCAGACCATCATGCCTTCGCACAAGAGGATTTCGACAAAGTCGTGCAGACGGCGCGCGACACAAGGGCAGATGCAATTGTCACGACTGAAAAGGATGCTGTACGTTTGGCAGGATTCAATTACGGCGACATTCCGATTTATGCGGCACAACTTGAAATTCAAAGCGATGATGAAGTGCGATTAAAGAGCTTGCTTTTACGAGCACTCATAACCAGGCAAAAGTAAAAAGGCAGAAAATAGATGTCAGATGTTCGATGTCAGATGTCAGTTGAAAATGTAAAAATCTCATTGCGCGATTCTCAATTTTGCCGGAATTGTTTTTCTAACATCTGGTATCTGACATCTGACATCTATTTTGCTTTTACCGCATTCCACTATC
>JANMSG010000722.1:0-2018 GCA_031389065.1 Acidobacteriota bacterium
CGTCGAGAAGACGAGCGATGTTTGGATGCTCGAAATTGGCAAGTATCTGCCGCTCATTGCGGAATCTTTCGAGAATGAAATCGGTATCCATGCCGCGTTTGATCAGTTTGATGGCGACCTGTTTTTTATATTGGTCGTCGTCGCGAACTGCCAGATAAACCGCGCCCATGCCGCCGCGCCCGATTTCACATATCAGTTTATAAAAACCAATTCTTTGTTCAGGCTGCCTATCTTCGTCATCCCAAAACATCTCTGTCCCGGCGATTGCCGAGCCCTCTATAAAACTCGTCGCCTGCTGGTGAGAGGCAAACAGAGATTCGACTTCTTGACGCAATTCTTTATCACTGGCGCAAGTCTCAGCTATGAATGCTCTGCGCTCGTCATCAGGCAATTCCAGCGCGGCATAAAACACATCGTTGATCTTTTGCCATCGTTCAGGTGTCATAATTCAGTAGGCAGTAGGCAGTCAGCAGTAGGCAGCCATTTGTTTTTGTCTCTAGTTTGGTTTTCGTCAGTATGCAGAAAGAGAGCCTCAATTTGTTTTGTTTCGCGTCAACTTACTGCTTACTGCTGACTGCCTACTGCTTACTAATTTCTCTGTGCAACCAAGCCTTTGCCAGCGTCCATTCGCGCTCAACAGTGGCGTGCGAGATACTCAATACTTCTGCAATCTCTTCGATAGTCAAGCCGCCGAAGAATTTTAGTTCGACGATTTTGCTTTTTCGTTCGTCAAAGATGGAAAGGCTTTTCATCGCTTCGTCGAGCGCGATGAGGTTCACATCTTTTTGAGCGAAGATATTTTCCGCCGCGCTAAGAGAAACTTTTATGGCATCGCCGCCGCGTTTATCCGCATGTTTGGCGACTGCGTGATTAATCAATATGCGACGCATCATCTCTGCGGCAATACCATAAAATTGCGCCCGATTTTGCCAATTGACATTCTCCTGGTCAATCAAACGCAAATAGGCTTCGTGAACCAGAGCGGTTGGTTGCAGCGTGTGACCGGGACGCTCGTGGCGCAAACGATTGGCGGCTATGCGACGCAATTCCGCATAAACAAGCGGCAACATTTCATCCATAGCTTGCTGGTTGCCATCGCGCCAATCAATAAGAAGTTGAGTAACGCCTTTGGGTGGTGATGCACGGTTATCCATTGCTCAGTTGTGCATTCTACTATCTGCAAAATGGGAAGTCTAAATTTTTTCCTCTCCGTGAGGGATTTTCTTGCTTTTCCCTGCGTTAGTAGGTGAGCAGGAAATTTGAAAACATCCTGCTTAGGAAAAAATGATAGGAAAACAGGAGAAAAGATTATGCAACACAATTTAAACAATCGAATCAAAACCATGTTATTGGCACTTACGTTATGTCTGATATTTTCCGTGAGCGCATCGGCTCAATTTGAAAGCGCCAAAATCAAGCGCCCAATCGGTGAAAACGGCGCGAAACCGATTTCGAAGGAACCTTTAGAGGTTCAACAAGAGCAAACGGCGACGGTAAGCAGAGAGGATGGCAAGATTACCGGGACGATTCGTTGGGATAAAGTTTATGGAGTTCCCATCGTAAGCGCAGGGCAAACGGTCTGTGATGTGTTGACCATAAGCGCAAATATCTATGTCAAAGAGACCAGCGCAACCCCCAATCGTTTCGCATCTCAAACCCCTGTTGCGGTCGGCAAAGGACGTATCAGTTCTGAAGTCACAGAGACCGCCGAGTCCTATGAGTGTCGCTACAAAGTGATGAACTTGCCGGCGACAAAACAGATTTTCGTAACTGTTGTTTTGAACTCAAAATGGCAAGGTTCAAATCCTGGCGGCACGAGAGCTTTTTCGCCTGAAGGATGGGAGGGCAATATCAACCTCAATCCGAGGATTGCCTATAAGATACCCAGACCGACATCGGAGACTTACGGAATTGCCACAGACAAAGATTTCAAGCTGGTGATTGTCCCTGCTCCTCGATAAGTGGCTACGCGAAATTGTAAGTCAGAACCGGGAGCGGTAGCGACCGGGTGCGGCGTA
>JANMSG010000725.1:0-4533 GCA_031389065.1 Acidobacteriota bacterium
TATTTAGCCTCCGATGAATCATCTTTCGTAACAGGGCAAAACTTCGTTGTTGATGGCGGCGCAACAGCCAGGTAAGGCAAAAGGCAAAAGTATCCTCCATCTGTAGGGCATAGGTAACCCTTGAATTGCAATCCTAAAAGGCAAGTTTTGTGTTATCACTTTTGCCTTTTGCCATATACCTTTTGCCTTATTTCAAGGAGTCTTTATGGAATTTTTACGCACACCGGATGAACGATTTGCAAATCTCCCGGATTTTCATTTTAACCCGCGATACACGGAAATCAACGGACTGAGAATGCACTACGTTGACGAAGGTAGTTTTGCCGGGAACATCGTTTTATTGCTGCACGGCGAGCCTTCTTGGAGTTACCTCTATCGCAAGATGGTTCCGATTATAACCGCCGCGGGTCATCGCGCCATCGCGCCGGATTTGTTTGGTTTTGGTCGCTCGGATAAACCTGTGAACCCGTCTGATTATTCTTACCAATTTCACGTTGATGCAATCACTGCATTCATTGAAAAACTTGATTTGAAAAAGCTCACGTTATTCGGGCAAGACTGGGGCGGTCTGATAGGCTTGCGAGTCGCCGCTGAAAACCCTGAGCGTTTTTCGCGCATCGTCGCCGCCAATACTTTTTTGCCGACGGGAGACGCACCTCCCGGCGAAGCTTTTTTGAGATGGCGGGAGTATTCGCAAGCCGTACCTGAATTTCACGCGGGCGGTATTGTCAAAGGCGCAGTCGTGAATCAACTGACACCTGAAATCATCGCCGCTTATGATGCGCCCTTCCCTGACGAAACCTACAAAGCAGGTGCAAGAGCCTTTCCTCTGTTAGTGCCAATCACTTCTGATAACCCTGCCTCAGAGGCAAATCGAAAAGCCTGGGAAGTTTTGCGAAATTGGCATAAACCTTTTTTAACCGCATTCAGTGACAGCGACCCTGTGACGCGAGGCGGCGATAGAGCATTTCAAAAACTTGTGCCGGGGACGCAAAATCAACCCCATCAGACTATCGTAGGCGCGGGTCATTTTCTTCAGGAAGACAAGGGTGAAGAATTGGCTGATATTGTGGTAGATTTCATCTCCCGCACAAAAGAGGAAGAGTAACGAATTCAATCTTGAGAGGAATAAAAAAATGATTTTTGAGTATTCGGATAAGGTCAAAGATTTACAAAAGAGAGTTCAAGCATTCATGGATGAATATATTTATCCAAATGAAAAAACCTATTACCAGCAAATCGCCGAAGGCAACAGATGGAAAGTGATTCCTCTCATCGAAGAGTTAAAACCGATTGCCAGAGAGAAAGGTTTGTGGAACCTCTTTTTGCCCGAAAGTGAATTGGGTGCAGGGCTCACCAACACCGAATACGCGCCGCTTTGCGAAATCATGGGGCGTGCCGTATTCGCTCCGGAAGTCTTTAATTGCTCCGCGCCGGACACAGGCAATATGGAAGTGTTGACTCGTTACGGTTCAGCCGAAGATAAAGAGCGCTGGTTGAAACCGCTTCTTGCGGGTGAAATGCGTTCTTGTTTTGCGATGACTGAACCTGATGTCGCGTCGTCAGATGCTACGAATATTCAATCAAGCATTGTGCGCGATGGTGATGAATACGTTATCAATGGGCGCAAGTGGTGGAGTTCCGGCGCGGGCGATCCGCGATGCAAAATAGCCATTTTTATGGGCAAAACAGACCCTAGTGCGCCGAAATATAGGCAACAATCCATGATATTAATACCTATGGACGCGCCTGGCGTGAAGATTGAACGGATGCTACAGGTTTTTGGGTATGACCATGCGCCACACGGTCACGCTGAAGTTACTTATGAAAATGTTCGGGTACCTGCTTCAAATATTTTGTTAGGCGAAGGTCGCGGCTTTGAAATTGCGCAAGGTCGTTTGGGACCCGGTCGCATTCATCATTGCATGCGTTTGATAGGTCTTGCAGAACGCTCACTCGAAGCGATGTGCAAGCGCGTTAAATCCCGCGTGGCATTTGGCAAGACGATTGCTGAACAAGGAACGATTCGCGCTGACATAGCCAATTCAAGAATGGAGATTGAACAAACGCGATTGCTGACTTTGAAGGCGGCATACATGATGGACACGGTTGGCAACAAAGTCGCTCGCGCCGAAATTGCGATGATAAAAGTTATCGCGCCGAACATGGCTTTGAATGTGATAGACCGCGCCTTACAAGCACACGGCGCAGCAGGCGTATGCGAGGATTTCCCACTGGCAGCAGCCTGGGCAGGTGCGCGCACCTTGCGTCTAGCCGATGGCCCAGATGAAGTGCATCGTGAAGCGGTCGCTAAATTGGAATTGTCGAAATATGAATAATCTCAAAATCAAACGATTGATTTCGAAAGAATAATTCAAAGCCCTGAACGTGCGCGCGCCTCTGACCGCTCCTCCTTGAAATCCCTTTGATTTTCGAGACGGGGCGATCACAGAGGGTTCCCGTACAAGGTTCATTTCATGTAAGGATATTCCATGCAACTCAAAGATAAAGTTGTAGTTGTAACGGGCGGTGCGCAAGGCATCGGTCGCGCCTTGTGTGTGAAGTTTGCGGCAGAAGGCGCGCGCGCGGTTGTGGTCGCAGATTTGGACACCGACAAAGCCGAACAAGTCGCAAAAGAAATCAACGGCATAGCTATCAAAACGGATGTCAGCAACGAAGCAGACATCAAATTTCTTGTCGAGCAATCTTTGGAAAAGTACGGAAAGATTGATCTGTTTTGTTCCAATGCCGGGATAGGTGGAAGCATTGGCGGCTCGGAAGTATCGAATGATATTTGGCAACAAACATGGGAGATCAACATGATGGCTCATGTTTGGGCGGCAAGGCACGTTTTGCCTTCGATGCTTGAGCGAGGCGAGGGTTATTTGCTCAACACCGCCTCGGCCGCAGGTTTGCTCACGGAACCGCGCTCAGCCGTTTATGCGGTGACGAAACACGCGGCAGTCGCCTTCGCCGAGTGGCTCTCCATCACGCATGGCGACGCAGGCATCAAAGTCTCCTGTCTTTGTCCGCAAGGGGTCCGCACCAGAATGCTTTTAGGCGACGATGGCAGTGATGATAATTATTTAGTCGCCGGTTCAATCTCGCCCGAAGAGGCTGCCGAGGTGGTTGTCAAAGGTCTGGAAGAAGAACGTTTCTTGATTCTGCCGCACCCGGAAGTTGAAGAGTATATCCGCCGCAGAAGCAATGATCACGAGCGCTGGCTTCGCGGTATGCGCCGTTTATCTGCACAAGCTAGAAGTTGAATTGGCTGAGGCGGGATCCAATATATTCCGTACACAAACCTCAGGGAGAATCCGCTTGAAACATTTGTTTGTTCCGGCAAATCAACAAAGTAATAAAATCAAGATCCTTTTTCTTGGTCAGTGTATAGCGGCAGGATATAATGTCGGTGTGTCCAACGCTTACCCTGTTTTAACCATGGCGATGTTGAGTACGCGCTTCCCGACTCTTAACTTTGAAATTGATTTCAGACCGATGCTGCACCCTTCCGGCTTGAAGTCTTTGTTGAAAGCTTCCCTTTTTTTAAATCCTGATATTATTTTTTTAAGTTTGCCGGCAATTTTTGCGGCAACCCCTTTTCGTGTAAACTCGCTCTACCTGCTGTCGCCTGAGATTATGAATGTGGCACGGTCGTTTGTGCAAAAACTTGAAACCGCGGTTCGCACAGACTCCAGGTTTGCGAAGTTGCTCAATAAAAAATCGGCACTCATGCCAACGGTTGTTCGTCCAGCAGTTGGTGTAAATGATTATGAACGGTTGATTGAAGATGCCGTCACTTCATTTCAAACGCTAAGCGACTGCAGGATTGTCTTGATGGGACCCGGCGGATTCAATGAAGACACCAAAGATGGCGATGAATTATCTCCCGAGCTATTTAAATCAATCAATGAAATGATAATCAATCTGGGGATAAGATTGGGTGTTCTAGTAATGAATGCAAACGATATGATGGCGGAGCAAGACGGCAGCGTATTTTTGCGCGACAATCAACGATGGAGCGATGACGGGCATAAAATCATGGCGCAGGAACTTACCTCTGTACTGGCAGCTGAAATCGTCAAGCTGAGGTTTAATATCGCGAGTTAATTATGACGTCACCACAACCCAAGCTTCTCCTACGCAAGGCAGCTGTCAGCGATACCGCGCTTCTTGCGGAACTGGGTGCACGAACATTTTCTGCTGCTTTCGCAAAAGATAACACGCCTGAAGATATGGCTGATTATCTGGCATCGAACTTCAATCATGTAAGAATGGCGGAAGAGTTAGCCGATGCCGATTCGACTTTCTTCATCGCAGAAGCAGAGCAGGTAGCCGCCGGTTATGCAAAGATAAAAAATGGTAAAGCGCCTTCCTGCGTAACCAACAACCAAACCATAGAACTCGTGCGATTGTATATTCTTCCCGAATATTTTGGGAAAGGTGTTGGCGAAGCGTTGCTGCGCGCTTGCTTCGCTGAAGCAAAACAATTGGGCTATCAAACCATCTGGCTAGGGGTTTGGGAAAACAACC
>JANMSG010000738.1:0-5688 GCA_031389065.1 Acidobacteriota bacterium
GTCGCGTCAGCGACGGCTGAATTCAGCCGTCGCTGACGCGACGCGGAACGGCTGCGTCACTGACCGTGGTTTGAAAACCACGGCTAAAATCAAAGCGCCGCTACGCGGCGAAAACATATCCGCATTACTTTATTATCACGACCAAAAATCCATCTCTCGTTTTCTTGCGTATCTAAAAAGTCTGAAAAAAATAAACAGTCAGATGATAAAGATTTGCTCAATCTGAATGGCCGGTAATCGAACAAAAATTGATTTGGTCGAAAAAGTTCAGAAAACCTTTACGTCAAGTCATTCGATTACGCCTGTACTATGACCTGGGCTTCATAGCACATTCGGTTCGTGCGCCTGATTGATGAGAGTCAGGCGATAGACTTTCAATCAAACATAAAACATTTGGAGGATTTAACTTGAAAAAAACAACATCAATTTTTTGCTCTATGGCGCTCCTTACCCTGCTGTTAATGAACGCTACGACGGCTTCGGCTCAAGCGGGCGATTCGCTCTACAAAAGGCTCGGAGGGTATGACGCCATAGCCGCCGTCACAGATGATTTCATTGGCCGCCTGGCGACAGACAAAGAGGTCGGGCGCTTCTTTGCCGGAGCCAGTGTCAGCACTCAAAAACACATACGCCAATTGGTCGTAGATTTTCTGTGCAACGCCACGGGCGGTCCCTGTCTCTATCTTGGTCGTGATATGAAGACTATTCATACGGGCTTGAAAATCACCGAAAAAGATTGGGAGTCTTCGGTTAAACATCTGACCGCAACGCTGGATAAATTCAAAGTGAAGAGTAAAGAGAAAGGCGAAGTTTTAGGCGCAATTTCGGGTCTCAAAAAAGACATCGTCGGACAATAAGACAACCTTTCATGCGGTTTCCACGAAGGGCGCGCGTTTTGTCAAGAACTAAGCAGGGGAAAAGCTTAATCGCGCTGCGCCCTTCGTGGATAATTTTACCTCCAACCTTTTTCAAAAGGATCTAAGCCAACGAGCCAAATACGCGAACCATTTTCAGGCACGACTTATCCGCTGGCGCGCGTGAATGAAAATTCCGCAGACAGACCGCCGTCAAGAGTCCGCACTTGAATTTTCACCGTTTGCCCAGCCGCAATTGCCTGGCTGGCTTTCTTTGCAACCAATCGCCCCGTCGGATTCTGGTCATCATTGACGCTGCTGTAGCCGATGCCGTTGATAACGATGATTGCGCCTAGGTCAAAATTCAACCCTGTGACAATCACCTTCTTGCCTTTTATTTCAACTCCTGTAACGCGCGGCAAAGGTTTGCCCGCTACGGTTATTGATACCTTCGCCAGATTCGAGCGCTCTGTGCCGTCAAAGACTCTGAAAAATATCGTGTCGTTGCCGACAAAATCTTTCGGCGGCGTGTAAGTGAAGTCTCCTGTGCGATTGTTGCTCAGAGTGACTTTGCCTTTGAGGTTGTCTTCGATGCTGATAATCTCAAAAGTCAGCGGTGAGCGGTCAAGGTCGCTGCCCGAAAGTTTGCCATCTGTGGGAGTGTTTCTGGCGGCAATGAGCGCCACATCATTCGCCACTGGACGACTGTTCAGCAAAGTGAAACTGCGCGCGCTCATCGCCGTTCCATCAGGCGCTATGACGCTGATTGCGCCGCTCGTTGCGCCTTGCGGAACCACAGCCATGATCTGATTTGCCGACAGCACTGTGAAACTTGGCGAGGGTCTGCCGTTGAAACGAACCTCTGTAGCGCCCGTAAATCCCGCGCCGCTGATGGTGACGCTGGAATCGGTGCGTCCGCTACTTGGCGAAAAGTCGTTTATCATCGCAGCGCGATTGACAATGACCAAAGTGTAACGACGTTCGCTCCAACAATCATTCACATCTATGGCGGCGACGCTGAAAGTGAAACTGCCGCTTGAAATCGGCGTACCGGAAAGGGTTCCGTTGACGGGGTTGAGGTTGAGACCCGGCGGTAAGGTTCCGCTCGAAATTTCAAACTCATCAACCGCAGCCGCACCGCTTGCCGTGAAGGTTTGCTGGTAAGACTCTTGCGCCTTTCCCGAAGCAAGCGTCGCCGGTGCGATGTTGATCGCCGGACAATCAGCATCGTCGATTTCAAAAATATCGCCTTCGCCTACGTCGTCCAAAAACATAGCGTTTAAAGGCTCTGAAAGCCGCACGGTGAATTGGTCAATCGGTTCGCCGCCCAGGGTCGCTCCCATTACCATTACGATAATCGTCTTGGTGGTTTCGCCGGGTTGGAAAGTCAAAGTCCCGGAGGTTGGCAGATAATTGTTGCCCGCTTTGGCTGTGCCGTCTTCTGTTGCATAGTGGATGATGACAGGCACATTGCTGGGCGATGACAGCGAAACTGGAAAGGATAAAGACACGCCAGCAGAGGGCATCAAAAATCCCGGTGCGCCACCAGCGCCGCCGCCCGTTCCGGCATCGCCTATGCCTGCGCCAGCCGGAACATTCATCGTATAAGTGCGACTGCCTTCGCAGCCCAGCGCATCGCTTGCGGTCACCGTGAAGGTGTAATTGCCCGCTTGCTGTGCGCCAGAGCCAAATTCACCTTGAGCCGAGAAAGTGATGCCCGGCGGCAACTCTCCGCCAGTCACTCTGAAGGTGTAAGGAGTTTGTCCGCCGTTGGCTGTGAGGTTCGCTGTGTAGGCAACATATAATGTGACTGTGGGAAGCGCGCCAGGCTCAAGAGTTATTGGCGCACAAGGCGGTCGGAGTCCAAAACTTGGCGAGATGTTGAAAAAGACATTGCCTATGGCTTCGACTTTAATGCGGGCGCGCGCCACCGTAGAGTTTGGCATGGTCACCGTCGCCGAACCGTTGTTGGCAACAGATTCTGCCAGCACCACAGGAAAAGTGTTGCCGCCATCTGTCGAAAGCGTAATCTTGACATTGCCGGCATTGATTGGTGCGGCGTTGGTGCCGACGACATTCCAAGTGATGTTCTGCATAGAGCCTGGTTGAATGCTTGCGCCCGCAGGCGGAGCCGTTACCACGAAAGGCGCGGCTGTGGCTATGACGTTGACCTTCATGGCTGCGAAGTTTGCGCCGCCGCCACTCGCGCGGTTGTCTCGCGCTGTGACGCGGAAATTCATCACTCGGGCAGTGGTCGGCAAAGACTCAGCCGTTAGAAAAGTCCTGCCGTCCTGCATATACGTTACAGGCACACCGTCGAGAATCGTTTGCATTCGCGGGAAGGTGCGCGAAGGGCTTGTGGTCGGCGAAAACGAGCGGAAGATGGGTCGCTGCCCGTCGTCTATGTTGGGCGGTCCTTGCGCGCCCAAATCGAATTGCTCCCAAACGTAAGTGATAGCGTCACCGTCTGGATCGCCTCCGGTTGCCGTCAAGGTGAAAGGTGTGCCAAGCGGAATCGTGTAATCCTGTCCGGCGTTGATGGTCGGCGGATTGTTGCCTGTCTGTGTCTTTGCAGAGCAGTCTTCCGCCCTCGTGGCGTGCTGCAAAATGGCTCCCAAGCTGCCTGTGTGAAAGTACAGGTCTGTGTTCAACTGCAAATTTTCGACTTCGCAAACGCCGTTGTAAGACATGATAGTCGTGCCGCTGCCAGGCTCCCAGCCGCTTGTATCAGAACGCTGGACGCAGCCAGAGGTGGTGCCGTTATAAGAATGATTGGCGTTGAATTGATGCGCCAATTCGTGGGCGATGCCGCCAAGGGATTCAGGCGTAGTTGGGGCAAAAGCTGTTCCGGTCATCGTTGATGAGCCGCGCCCTTTGCGTTCGCCGCAAGCGCTGGCAAGTTGCGCGACACCGGAAAAACCGTTGGCAGCAATGCCGAAGACATGACCAATGTCGTAGTTAGCCGCGCCTACTTTATCGTCCAGCACTCGTTGATTTTCGTCCAGCAATGTTGAGGCATTGCCGTTGACATCGCCATCGCCTGTGTAGCCGTCTGTATTCGGGTCTGTGAAGATAACCGCTCTCTGTTGATTGACCAAAATGAAACGCATCGCCGCTTCTTTCTGAAAAATAGCGTTGAGCGCATTTACCGTCGCCATAATCACATTGATGGTGTTGTCAACATTGCTCTGCCCGTATTGCTTGGTGAATTCGGCTGTCGAAGCAACCGCCAGCCTGTAGGCGCGTAGGGTGCCACCGGATAAAAACTGCGGCGACAATTCGGCGACTTGCTCGGCAAGCAACTGGCGTTGTTTATCGAGCGCCGTTTGATTTGCCTGTAAAACTTCGCACTGCTTTGCGCCAGCTTCTTTGCGGTACTTGCTGTCATACGTCAGGTAATTGACCGCATCCTCTTTCGCTTGCGGCTCTATGTAAAACGTCCCGCTCGTTGAAAGAATAATCGCCTGAAAACCGTTGGCGGTCAGACTGAAACGGCTCGTCGCGGTCGGGTCGTCAAGGCCTTGGGCTTGATAGGTTTTCAAATCCGGATATTGTGCGGCAAGCAGCGGTTCCAGTATCGGCGATTCTTCGACGCGAAACGAGGCGAAACTGCCATCGGGCAAGGGCAGAGTGATGACCAACGGCGCGGTCTGCGCCTGTGCGGTAAATTCCAGCGGCGCGTTTTCGAGTCTCTGCTTCAGAGCAGCGCGATTGAACCGTACCAATCTGAACAAATCGGCAGCCGCTTGCGGCTTATCATCGCTTACACTCGCTTGTGCGGCGATTGTTTCATCAACAACCTGCCATACGCCATCCGGCGACAAGCGATTATTTTGCGAAAGCGGATGGGCGGACGCCGTCCCGAATGAAAACGGCAAGGGCAGCAAGAGTGCCGACAGACCGCAGAACAAAAGAGCTATGAGCGTTACAGTTATTAATATTCTTTTCACCAAATCTCCCTCCGAAAATGTAGAGCAAACTGTTAGTTTGCTGGCGTTTTTCTCGACTCAGGAAGCAACGTAATCTAACAGATTGCTCTACCTGACTCCCTATAACTTCTTACTTGATTAGGAAAACTCCCGTGTTTTCCGCTTGCTCGACATTGCCCGCTGCATCGCGCGGCTAAGTTGCCTGTTCATCATGCGTTATCCGGAGAAAACTGAACATAGAGGAACACTCACGATTTTCGATGTTGAACACGCCTATTTTTCTAAGTGGAACTACTTAGCGAATGCGCCCTTTCTTGATGCGATACTCACCAGTTACTGGAGGCGCAAAAGTGAACGACCACCGCCAGAGACGTTGGCTTGCGTTGAAGATTAATTATTTACGATGTCTTTCAACGGTCCAACCGAACAATTGCACCACCGCCAGAGGCGGTAGCTTCAAGGAAGAGGGAAAGACTCTACCACACTTGCCAGACTCGTTGCCAATGTGATCCCATAAGTCGCGCCGCTATCCAACGACAGCAACACATCGTGACTGATGACGGCGAGGTTATCGGCAGAACGCCATTGCACAGTGATAAGGCTTATCAGGTTTGAGTCAAATTCCCTCTACGGGCGCGAGTAGTTGCCCGGTCGGAGCCACTGCATCCGGTCGTGGAATCTCTAGCGTAACCACATGAGCATGGCGATTGCAGTTTGGTTGTCGTCACCGTCAAATTATCGAGGTTGAGCGTACCGCTGAAATCCGCCGACAGGTGCATATTGCCGGTCGCAGGGTTGGGAACCAATCTTACACGGGTAATATCAAGCGTAACTTCATTGCCGCCAAACCGCGACGCACCTTCCAAACTGCTGCCAGTCAGCGCCCTCACACCCTGAAAAAAATT
>JANMSG010000757.1:0-2774 GCA_031389065.1 Acidobacteriota bacterium
CTGTATTACACGCCCACGACAAGCTGGATCTTCTTTGCCAGCAAGAATGCTGTACGTTTCTTTTTCAATCAAAATCCGGCATTACCAAAAAGCAGATGCCGACCACTTTAGACTTTACATCAGAGCCGCAGCCGCCAAGCAACGAGTCCGCTTTGCCAATAGCTCCCGAAGCACAAGCAGTATTGAAAGGGAAAAGATCGGCTGAGCAGGTTGGAACTTGGGTTACTTCCGTTTCGCAGGATTCCCCGTTGGAAGCGGACAGACTGACTAATGAGTCAAAGTCTGAATGGGTAACGCAGCAGTTCACACAGACTCGTTTAGCCGATCGTAACCGAGCGTATGGCGCTCAAGTTTGGCATCAACAAGGGCAACTTTTTACCTCGTCATCAGAGAATTCGCAAACCACTGCGCAGCAGGAAAAGCCTTCGTCGGTTGCCAGGTTCGTCAACAAACTCACCTGGAAGCATTACCTGGCAGCAATTTTACTTGTCCTTCTAAGTATTCCAGTAGCCTTGATTTCAGGTTCCGGTGATTCTTCACATGCAAATCAGATTCAACCCCTTTCTATAATGAAGGTTTCCACATTACCCGAACAAAAAAGCGAACCTGTTGCGCAACCTGCATCCTCTTCATCAAGCGCGAAACCTGCATCTACTGATACCGCGCCGAACGTAAATCTTCCCGTTGCCAAGAGCCCCGCCATAGCTGGCTCGCAGGAAGCTACCTCAGAGAATTCTCGCAATAACAAAAAACCGCGCCGTGCCAGTTCCCGTCAGCCATCGCCAGCCCAAGAGGCAGCCAAAGTACCAGCGAGAGAGCCAGCGAGAGAGCCAGCGAGAGAGCCAGTTAAAGTGCCAGCCAAAGAGCCAGCGAGAGAGCCAGTCAAAGAGGCAGTTAAAGAGCCAGCGAAGAAACAAGAAAACACAGAGGCAGGTAAAAAAGAAGAAAAGAAAGTAGAAAAGAAAGTAGAGCAGAAAGAAGAAAAGAAAAAAGAGAAGAAAGGCGGTTTCTTTGATAAATTAAAAAAGTGGTTTTAATAGGTCAACCCTTCAGCAATGATGAATTGAAAAGTCAGAAACAAAATGCGGATGTGCAAATTTAGCAAGTGAGGGAAGAAACGAATACGTTTGTTCAAAGGACTTTCTTGAGTCGGAAAGTTTTCCATCAAGAACAATCCGCCTGAGGGTAGTACTGTGAACGCCGGTTTTGGCTTTTGCTGAACTGAGCTACAAGCTAAAGCGAGTGGCTATTGATAAAGCCTAGTGGATTCGTCTTACAGAGCAGCCGATTCATCCTACAGTGCAAGCGATTCTTCTTCGTCTGATTCGGAGTGATGAAAAAAAATGAAGGCGACTCGTCTTTCGAGAAGCACGAAAAAAATATTCATAGTTAGCGCGGGCGGTCAGCTTGCGCTATTATTTTTCGCCACACCTGCCGCAAAAAACAGGGGAAAGGAAGTGTGAAAAATTATGAAAGATAAACTCGAACACCTGGATCAGGCGAAAGAGAGCGTCGCGCCGGTTGCACCTTATTCACTCTCTCAAGGCTACAGATTGTCGCCTCACATGATTACCACGGCTTTCACTTTGGATAATTTTCGCATCGTTCGCAATTTAGGCGTGGTGCGCGGCATCACCGTGCGTTCGCGTTCGATATTCGGTACTCTGGGAGGAACCTTTCAAACCATCGTTGGCGGCAATATCACTGCGTTCACGAAGCTATGCGAGCAGGCGCGTGCCGAGGCATTTGAAATCCTGATTCAACATGCCAGTGAGATCGGTGCCAATGCAATCATCGGCATGCGCTATGACGCGACAGAGATTATGGCCGGTGTAAGCGAAGTCTTAGCTTATGGCACGGCGGTCATCGTTGAACCAATCGAGTCCTGATCCTTCGACAGGCGATACGTAGGGGGCAATTCCTTGACTTGTGACCACGCAAGCAATAGCATCGCTTGACGGAAAGGGCATCGCTGTCAGGTATTCTTCTTCTCCTTTTCCGAAGGAGCCTTTATCAAATTTTCTGCACTAATTCAAAGCAAAACCTGCTTTCGCGTGGCGCTCTTTTTGTTACTGGCGATTGCTGCAACAGACGCCACGCGAGCCGAACGCCTGCCCATTAAAACCTATACAACTGCCGATGGACTGGCGCATGACCGCATCAGACGCATGGTTCGGGATTCTCGCGGCTTCCTGTGGTTTTGCACTTTGGAAGGCTTGAGCCGGTTTGACGGTTATCGCTTTACCAACTATGGCGTTAAAGATGGACTGCCGAACAACTCTTTTTTTGATTTGCTCGAAACCCGTCAAGGCGAGTATTGGGTAGCCACAGATGCCGGTGTTTTCCAACTCCATTTGTCGCCGCTAGCTGTCTCAAACGGCGAGACTCGGCTCTCTTTGGCAACCAGAGACGCGCCTGCCTTGCGATTTACTTTCTATCCGATTGGCAACAATATCGTGTCAAGTCACGTGATTAATTTATACGAAGACCGCGCCGGACGCATATGGGCAGGCAGCGCAGGAGGTTTATTCTGCCTGGACAGGCAAAAGGGAGGCGATACCTTCGAGCCGGTGCCGTTGAATTTATCGTCGGTTCCTGATCAGGGTTTATACATCCACGATTTCCTTGAAGATCAGGAAGGAAGCCTCTGGATTATTAGCGCTGATGGATTGGTGCGACGTCTGCCTGATGGGCGGATTGTTCATTATAACCAATGCTACCCCTGGTCGATTATGATGGATCGCGGAGGAATGATTTGGATGGCTGCATTTACG
>JANMSG010000802.1:0-5700 GCA_031389065.1 Acidobacteriota bacterium
TGACAGACCGCGAATTTAAAGAGTTGAACAAGCACGCCATCACAGGCTACGAGATCCTTTCAAACATCCGTCACCCCTGGCAAGAGATTGCTTATATGACGAAGTGCCATCACGAAAAGGTTGACGGCACGGGTTACCCGCATGGACTCAGCGGCGACGAGATACCGCTGGGCTCAAGGATTGTTACGTTGGCTGATTCATTTGATGCGATGATGACAGACCGCCCGTATCGCGTGCGTCTGCCACTTGATAGAGCTTTGGATGAGTTGGAGCGCAACACGAATTCGCAGTTTGACGCGAAAGTCGTGACGGCGTTTTGCCGTCTGTTGATGAAAGAGATTCAAGGCGGAGGCCGAGAGCGCGTTGTCATTCCGATGATTGGCTTGAAATTTGATAAAGAAACCATAGTGCAAAAACTTGACGAAATGATCAACGAATTCGCTTGCTCTCGCCCGCAGGGATAAAGCGGTCCAGATTCTCGTAGACTAATACCTTATTTCCAGTACACTAATGTTACAAAGATTCTGTAACAAAAGGAGATAAGATTAATGAAGTCAAGAACGTTATGGATTGTGGCCTTGATGGCTATTACAGTCATCGGATTTTTATCCTGGACTCGAAACGGTCAGAGTGCCGCAAAGATACAATGGGAATACTACACGGAAAGTCCTAACAGTAATCCAGCCCATCTATCGGCAGAGAGATTAAACAAGCTAGGACTTGAAGGTTGGGAGTTAGTAGAGGTAAGCAAAATAGAGACCCTCACACAGCAATATATTTTCAAGCGTCAAAAATAAAATTTTTTTGTGGCCATTCAGAAGATTGATTGTGATTAGCCGTAGTTAAACGTAACTTTGAAAGTATAAAAATGAAAGAAATATTTATCGGCTTAGTCGAGCCGAAGTCTTGCTTGACTAGACGCTTTTTGAAAAAGGTTGTAGAACTCTCTATACATTAAAATGTGCCAATCCAAGCGACCTTCCTTCCCGATTCCTTTGCCCAGCCAAGCTTCAGCCGTTACAATCCAAAGTTTATAAAACTCATCAAAAGGACTCCTATGCGAATACTTGTTTGTGATGGTCTGGAAAAGACCGGTGTCGAAATTCTACAAGCCGCCAGTGGCACTGTCGTTGACGAACGACCCAGTATCAAAGCCAATGAAATTGCCGAAATTATTGGCGATTATGATGGTTTAATCGTGCGCAGCAAAACTCAAGTGACTGCTGAACTCATCGAACACGCCACGAATTTGCGCGTCGTCGGTCGCGCAGGCACTGGCGTTGACAACATAGACGTAGCCGCCGCCACTCGTCGCGGCATCGTCGTAATGAACGCCGCCGCAGGCAACACTGTGACCACCGCTGAACATACCTGGGCGATGTTGATGGCGATAGCCAGGCAGATCCCGCAAGCTGCCGCTTCAACCAAATCTGGCGGTTGGGAAAAGAGCAAATTCATTGGCGTTGAATTGATGAACAAAACCCTGGGCATCATCGGCTTGGGGCGCATAGGTTCAACCGTAGCCGACCGGGCTCGCGCTTTCGGCATGAATGTCATCGCTTACGACCCGTACTTTACGCCCGAAGCGGCGCGCGAACTCGGCATAGAGATGACTGGGCTTGATGATATTTTTGCGCGTGCCGATTTCATCACTCTACATACGCCGCTCATCGAAGCGACGCGCAACATCATCAATGCCGCTTCCATAGAGAAGATGAAGACAGGCGTACGCATCATCAATTGCGCTCGTGGTGGTCTGATTGACGAAGCCGCGCTTGCTGAAGCGGTTGTCGCCGGAAAAGTCGCAGGAGCCGCAATAGACGTTTTTGAAGAAGAGCCAACCCCTGCTGACAATCCTCTGCTGAAACTCAATCAAGTGATTTGTACGCCGCATCTCGGCGCGTCAACCCAAGAAGCACAACTTGGCGTGGCAACGATGATTGCCGAACAGGTTTTGGATTATTTACAAAATAATGCTGTGCGTGGCGCAGTCAACGCGCCATCTGTGAGCGCGGAGTTGCTGGAAGTCATAGGTCCCTACATTACGCTTGGCGAAAAGATAGGCTCGTTTCAAGGGCAAGTCTTCGGTCACGATTTGCGCGAAGTCGAAATTGAGTATTCCGGCGATGTCACGGAACACGACGTCAAGCCGATTACCCAGGCGATTCTTTCGGGCTTGTTGAGTCCTGTCATTGAGCGCGTCAGCATGGTCAACGCTTCGATAGTCGCCGAAGAACGCGGCATCAAAGTTACGGAATCCTTACAAAGGAAAGCCAAAGATTTTGCGAGTATGATTCGTGTGCGAACGGTAACCGCTTCGAAGGAGAGCGAAGTCGCTGGCGCGTTGTTTGGCAGACGCGATGCTCGCATCGTTCGCATCAACGGCTTTAACACGGAAGCGATTCCGAAAGGGCATATCTTGTTTTTGCTCAACCGCGATGTGCCTGGCGTGTTGGGGCGCGTCACAACCTTCATTGGCGATAAAAATGTAAACATCGGACGACTCTATTTAGGAAGAAAAATCGTCGGTGAAAACGCTTTGGCATTGATTCAGATTGACCACGATTTGTCTGGCGACGCTTTGAAAGAATTGACCAATTTATTCGGCGTGATTTCCGTTCAACAAGTGAATTTGTAAAAATAGAGAAACTTCAATAGCAATTTTCACGGCTTCGATGGTCGTTTCCAAGGAAAGACTTGGAAAATCAATCTGCTTTTCGATGGTCTGCTGGTGAATGTAAGGCAGATGAATGAAGCCCGCTTTCGTTGACAACTTTTCAATTGCAAGGAAATTCATCACGCAGTAAAAGAGTCTGTTGCATAAATACGTTCCGGCGGTGTTGGAAATAGCCGCTGGGATTTTTGCTTTAATTAAGCTATCAACAATCGCGTAAATCGGTAGTGTCGAAAAATAGCCGACGGGTGCGCCTTCAACAATCGCTTCGCCTTTCGGTTGATTGCCTGTGTTATCAGGTATGCGAAAATCATCAACATTGATAGCCACGCGCTCAGGGGTTATGCGAAAACGACGACTGCCTTCTCCTAGCAAAATTACCACATCAGGTTTCTCTTCGCGTATTCGCTTGAGCGCCAGTTCGATGGCTTGAAAGCGATCAACAGGTAACAAGAGCGTTTGAACTTCGGCGTTCGCGAAAGTCAGCTTTTGAATTGCTTTTGCAACCTCAAAAGACGGATTGATAGTTTCTCCGGCGAATGGCTCGAAGGCTGTGAGTAAGAGGTTTTTCATATTGCTTGATTGATTATTAAAAGGCTAATTCGTTATTCAACCAAACGACTTCGCAAAAGTTCTGCACCGCAGAGACCGCGAGGCCTGTAGGCAGTAGGCAGTAGGCAGATAAATCCTGTGATGAGTTTCGGGCTTCGGCTCAAAGTCGATAACGCTAATCAACTATGCTTACTGCCTACTGCCTACTGCCTACTCCTGAGTCCCCTCATTTCTTCGATAGCTTTGACCAAATCTGTTCACGCTCCAGTCTTCTGGTTATATCAATGGCTCTGAGCAAACTCTCTTTCGTGTCAGCCCAGTCGGGATAGGTCTGTGTGTCTATAGCCACTTCAACTTCAACTAACGCTTTGCGAAGGATGTCGTGCATTTTGTGCAAATCTTCTGAAGCCATTGTCATTCTCCAATTTATATTTCAAATCTCAGATTATTCCTAAAAGGTGACACGTGACAAGGAACAAAATGGTCGAGAGTCTGCGGCAAGATATGCTTGGTCAATACTCTTCATCTAAACTTGAGGTTTGCTTTTCGGCTTTATTGTTTGATTGCATCGTCAGGTAAATGCCTGATAAAACCAGCGCGCCTCCTATGAAAGTTGCCGTAGGCGGTTTTTGCCCGAAGAAGATGAAGGCGAGAATTGACGCGCCGATCGGTTCGCCTAAAAAGACCAGAGAAATTGTTGAAGGCGAGACATGTTTGATTGCCCAATTAAAGACTGTGTGACCTAAAATTGTAGGCACAATTGCCAATGCTAGAAAATAAACCCATACGGTTGCGCTGTAAGAATAAAGTCTGTCACCTGTTGCAAGAGCCCAGACGAGCAGAAAAAGAGAGCAGACAGCATAAAGCGGCGTGACATAAGCGAGCAGGCTGACGCGAGTTCGGACTTTGCTGCCGATGATGAAATAGCCTACGACGGCCAGCGCACCGACAATGGCGAGCAAATCTCCTTTGAGCGCGAATTCTGAGTTGCTCAAACCGTCTTTACTGATGATCAACATTCCGAGTAATCCTACGATGGTTCCGACCAGGCTCTGGCGAGAAGGCTTTTGCCCAAGAAATAAAAACGATGCGATAACCACAAAGAGCGGGTGACTGTTGACCAGCACAACCGAGGTGGCAATCGGTATGTATTTGAGCGACGAAATCCAGGCTCCGAAATGCAAAGCTAAAAAAAAACCGCCAAGCGCGAGCATCGCCAACTCTTTCCCTGTAAAGGCAAAAATCTCTTTACGTTTGAAAGCCAAGGCAATGGGCGCAAGCAGCGCCGTAGCCATCGCCATTCGATAAAAAGCGATTGCGAGAGGCGGAACATTTGCGCGCTCCAGTTGCGTGATGAAGATGGATGAAAAGGCCAGCGCAAGGACTGCGAAACTCATGGCTGTCATCACCACTGCGCTACTGATTTGCTGCGTTTTTACCGGTTTTTTTGCCTTTTCCATCTATTTTAACTTGTTGGCAGTGCGGTAACATCTAAGCTTGATCTGCAAATAAATCGCACAGCTTTATAGCACGACCGAGGTGAGGGGAAAAGTGCCGTAGGCGATTACTTGCGAAGATTGACACTGGGATGGTAATAAATCTATTTAGCTCGTTGCTACAATTACGCGCTACCAAGCTTCAACACGAAAGGAAATATTTAATGCGAATAGTTTTAGCGATGCTCCTGTTCGGAGCATTAGGATTCAGCAGTTGTAATGCCAATAATTCTAATAACAACAACGGGAATAAGAACTCGGCTTCTTCGAATGTAAACTCGAATATCAATTTTAAATCCCCGGATCCAATAAAAGTTGGAGAACCGGTTTCCGGGTATCAATCCTGTAATCCATACTTTCCTTTAGTACCGGGTTCACAAACCAAATTCCTCTTGCAATACTCCAGCGCACTGGTCGCCGATGTGACTGTAGTTGTCAGTCAAGTCGAAGAGAACGGGCGCAAGGTCTTAGTTGAAACGACGCAGATCATAGATAAAAGTGGGGGCATGCAAAAAGCCGAATTGACCGAAAGGAAATACATTTGCGATAACGGCCGTATTCAAATCATCTACGAAAAAACCAACAATAGAACCGAGAAAAGCACTTCGATAGTCGAAACCAACTTCAAGAATGTAGCTACTATTATGGCGGATCCGACTTCTCTGATGAGAAAAGGAACGACCTGGTCATATAACTTCGACCACACTTTCCAGTACGAAACCGAGGCAGTTTCAAATGATTGTTAAGAAACGGGAAAACCATTGTGAGGAAATTTTTCTACATCTAGTGTATAAATAATTCTCACCTCTCCTTGAGCAAATAGTGTTTTCTTAACTTCTAGGATGAAACTCCTTAATTACCTGTTTAAGATAATCGCGATCGAGGTGGGTATAAATTTCTGTTGTGGTAATGGATTCATGGCCAAGCATTTCCTGGACAGCCCGTAAGTCTGCGCCACCTTCAATTAGATGAGTAGCA
>JANMSG010000803.1:0-7147 GCA_031389065.1 Acidobacteriota bacterium
CCGCCAGCTTGTAGCTTTCACCGAGTCGCAGTTCGCCGCTTGCGTCTTTGGTGACGAGCAGAAATTCGCGTAGATTCGTTACCAGCACTTGCCCGTAAGCGTTGAGGTAACGCCGCACCTGCTGGCTTTCGGCGACGGCGCGTACTTCTTCTTTTGCGCCTTTGACTTCGACAACGCCGCGTTCGGGCTGTTGTCCTTTGAAAGCGGCGGGTTCGCGCAAGGCATCATCGCCGCCTAGCCGCTTGAGTTGTTTGGCGGTAAACAAGCCGCCGTCTGGCAAGCCTGCGCCGCGATTGCGTATGTTGATGACGACGCGCACTTTCGGATTGAGTAAAGCGCCTACACCGTTTAAGAGATTGGCTAGCGCAGGGTAGAAGGAAGTCTCTTTGACGTTTTCGCCGGTGGCGTGTGTGTCGCGCAAATCGCGCAGGTAAGATTCAAGAATCTGCATGAAAATCGGTCTCCGCAAATCGTCACTGCATCGCTTGGGTATGATTGCCGGAGTCTTTGCTGTTAGCCCGAATCTGTAGGCTGTCTATCGTTATGCGTATCTCTTATGTATCGGCTTACGGGCAACAGCATCCGGCGCGACTTGGATATGTTCAGGCAGGATGAATTGTAATCGCCGTCTTGCATCTCGTCCAACGCCTTAGCCGTTGCCTTGCAGAATATTTGTCGGGTGGGAAACCATGAAAAAAACCTAACGCCTCGCTCTGACAAACGAGGCGTTAGGTTTTCATTTACAGATGTGAGCTAAGATTGAGCCACAGGCAAGCATAAAGCTATTACTTTGCGCCCGTCGCTTTGCTGCCAGTCGTTGCAGGCGCTTCTTTGGTCAGGTTTTGCGCGTCTAGCGTATAGTCGAAAAAGCCGTTCATCATCTCATCCCAGGTCTGTTCGCCAAAACGCACGGCTTTCGTGGGGTCTGGGTTCATCTTGTTCGCCGTCGAATTATCAAAGTGCGCTAAGACATCCAGGCGCGTTCCTTTGGGCAAGGCAATCGGCTTTTCAGGATAGTAATAAACCTGCCAGTTGAAATTGTAGCGCGGAACTGAAAGCAAGATTTTCGAGCGCCCGTCCGGGTAGGTCGCTTTGTACAGAATATCTTTGCCGCGCAGGTGCATATGCGGACTGAAACTGACGATGTGCAGATCCTGTTCAATCTCGTAAGTGGCTGCGACTTCGTGGTTGGAGGCGCCAGGCGGAATGACAAAACGAATATCAAATGCAGCCGTCGTAGTGATGACTTTATCAACAGGTTTTTTGGCAAACTTAAAGCCGACAACCGAACGGTCTTTGGTCTGTGTGCCATTGGGTGTGTAGTGCATTTGAAAAACGATCTGCGAACCGGCTTTGATGAGTTTCGCCATACCAGGCTGCGCCATAAAAGGTGTTTGACCGGGCGACAGAGCGCCCAGTAAATCTTCGCCTAAATCAAGCCGCTTATTTTTCTCGCGCTTTTTGTTGGGGTCGCGCACATAGATGACGATGTGATGCACGACTGCCAGATTACCGGCGCGCGCTTCCATAGCTTCTATGTACTGATCCTCTGTGAAATTCGATGGCACGGTGAAATATTGATAGGCGACAGAGCCTTGTGCCGGAACCGTGTATTCAACGGGCATCTGGAAGATTTGATCGGGTTCACCAATTTGCCAGCCTGTAGCAAATTTCGGCATCGGCGGCAAATCTTTCGCATTGCCTTCTAGTGCGCCGCCATCAATCCATTTCACCACCGTGTCAATATCTGCTTGCGACATACGACGGTCATTTGCCCATTTGCCATGCGCAGAATCGGCGTGCCAGGGCGGCATCTCGCGGGCGATGATTTTTTCGCGAATGGATTTCGCCCACGGGCGAATCTCTTTGTAACTGGTCAAAGCCATAGGCGCGATCTCTCCCTGACGATGACAGCTCATGCAATTTTTAATAAACACTGGCGCGATGTGTTTGCTATAAGTCAGAGACGCTTTCTGGTTTCCGCTCACACTGGAGGAGTTGACGCAAAAGAGCGAAAAACAAAACGCCAGAACAATGAGGAACAGGTTAAATTTACGCATAATTCAATTCCTACCTGATGACGATGGTTTTAGTTTTCAGCGAATTGAGAACTTAATCAAGAGGTCGCAAGTATTCCACTGTGGGCAGCATTGTATCTCTGTGTGAGTAGAGGAGCAAGATTGATTGACGAAAAAGTTGAATAAGTTTCATTTTAGAATTTGCAGCCCGGCTCTTTAGAGAAAGGATTATCAATCGCCCGCACAAAGGGGCGCAAAGAGCAGGCGTCAGATGTTGGATGTTCGTCAAACAGCATTAAAGTAACATCCAACATCTGGCCTTCCATAGCAAACGACTTACATCAAAGGGTCATCTTGAACGGTGGTTTTCTGGCTCTCTGCTTTGAGTTTTTCAATCAATTGCAGAGCTTCTTGATAAGTCAATTCTTCGCGCGTCTGTTTACCTGTGAGTTCAACCAACAATTGACGTTGTGCGCGTCTGTCTTGCGGTTTTAACGATTCAAGAAGATTCAGTATCTCCTCTTTCAATCCATCGGTGCTTGATCTTTCTGTAGTAGCCGTTTTATCCTGCGTCGTTGTTTTTTCAGGCGTTGCCGGCTTTTCAAATTTTGCAGTTGCAGCAGGCGGCTCCACAGGTTTGGGTGGTTGAGCCGAAACTTTTTCGCGTTCGGGCTGTCTGACAGGTTGTGCCATTCGCGTTTGCTTTTCCATCTCTTCGCGACTGGCAATGCCGCGTTTGACTTCAAAGCCGCACAGAGCTAAAGCGCGACCAACAGCGGAAGTCTCTCCGACCTCTATATACGAAGTTTTCTGTACATAGCCCGCATCTTTGTATTCGTAAGCGTGACCACTTGCAGAAGGCTGCGCGTCATCAGGATGACGATAAACTTCGGCGCGCATCAGAATGAAGCCTCGTTCTGCGTCGTGTTCGACAATATGAGTAACGATACGACCTTCGGGGTAACGCTCGTAGAATTTTTCTATGCGTTCGGCAACCGTGACATAGTCTTGAATCGGATTGCCTTTGTATGATGATTGTTGAGCCATTGTGTTCTCCTAAATTTATTTTTGATTTTCTTCAACGAGAAGTATCTTAGCAAATTTTATTTTTACACGTTAGCTCCTGCGGCTTTCAACATTTCGACAATCTCTTTGTAACCTTCTTCTTCGGCATACATCAAAGCGCTTTTGCCTTTGCTGTCTTTGAGCGCGGTGTTGGCGTTTGCCGCAAGCAGGGCATTGACCATTTCCGTGTGCCCTCTGAGCGCTGCCGCGATTAATGCTGTCTGCGCATTGTTGTTTTGTGCGTTCAATTCTGCGCCGGATGCCAAGAGAGTTTTTGTAACGTCTGCGCGACCATAGACGGCAGCATACATCAAGGCTGCATCTCCGTCGCTGTCTTTGGCATTCACCTGAGCGCCCGCTTCGATTAAAACCTGGATGAGTTCATTGCGCCCGTCTTGTGCCGCGTACATCAAAGCCGTGGATCTGTTAAATCTCGACTCATTGGCATTGGCACCGCCCGCGAGCATTTGTTTCACCTTACCTGTACGGCCTTCGCGTACCGCTTGAATGAGAGAATCCTTTGAAGATTGGCCTGTGCTGATGAGTGTAATGACAATCATAAACGCCAGCATCACCAGCGGAATTGCCAGCCATGCAATGGTCGCTTTCCCCATTTTATCGCTTTGCTTTTGCGCTTCCCCCTGCCAATCACGCAAGGTCAATTTGTCAATCTCTTCGCCATTGGCTTGTTTCGCCTTAAAGTAGAGCAGTGCCAGCGGCACGGCGGCGTAAACCGTGTGCATAATTGTCAAGATGAACCAGCTGTAGCCGGCCACGAAATTTCTCATTATCGGCAATTTCATCAACGCTACCATATTGACTCGCGCGCCGTCGAAAATGAGCCCCATCAAGCTCATGATAAACGGAAAGGCAATCACAGAAACGAGCATGATACCGAAATCACGGGCTGCCAGTGAACGCGCAATCGGACGCAATGATTGCACAAGCAAGGTCGAACGTTTGCGCGTTTCAACAGCGCTTTGATTTTCTAAAGCCGCCACTGAAGGAACCAACGCATCATCAAGGTATTTCTTCACACCGGGAACAAAGAGTTTCAAAGCGTTCACAGTGATATGAAGAATGCTCAACAGACTGGCAAGCAATAGCGTGGGGAGACGTCCGGAAAAGTTTTTCAGTATTTCTTTCAGCTTGATTTTCGCTGTCGGCTGCAAGCGCAACTCTTCAACGACAAAGGTGAGAAGAGCGATGTTTACCTTCGTGGCAAATAAAATCACCATAAAAAGCAGCAAGAAATAGATTCCTGTCGCCGTAAGATTCTTTGAAAACAGCGAATTCAGCGTTACACTTACGCCAATCGAAAGGGCTGCCAACGGGCAATAAATCAATAGAGACAACATGAAAAAGCTTTTTTGCGAGGAGTAGTAAAAAGATTTTGCCTGTTTTAAAATTTCCGCTTCATCTTCTGCCGTAGCACGTAACGCCGTGGCAAATATTTCAGCCGTGGCGGGTCTTGCCTCCGGCTTTTTCTCCAGCGTAGACATCACAAGCGCAGCCAGCGAATTGGGAATGTCTGGCCGTTTTTCTTTCAGTTGCGGCGGCGACGCGTCTGTATGCTTGGTGATTAATTCCGTCAGACTGCCCGCAAAAGGCAATTCGCCCGCAAGCATTTGATAAACCATAATCCCCAGGCTATAGAGGTCCGAACGCGCATCAAGCGCTTCACCGCAACATTGTTCGGGCGACATATAAAGCGGGGTTCCCAAAATTGAACCGAAGCGCGTCAGTTCAACCGTCGCAGCATTGTTGAAACTGGTGGTTACATTGCCTGATGATTTTGTCGCAACCGAAGATGATTTCGATGGCAGCCAAACGCCGCCGGATTTTTGTTGCGAAGGATTGCTGCCCGTGGCTGCAAATGGAGCAGGTTGAATGCGCGTTGCTGCTTCGTCATCGGTTAGCTGAGTAGGAGTCACCTGTTGAATTTGCGTAGCCTCTTCTACAGATTGAAGTAAGGTAGCCGTTTCCTCTGCTAATTTTGAATTGACGATTTGAATTTGTGTTGCCGCTGCATCCTCTACATCGAATACGGGTGGCTGTACTTCTTGCGCAATTACAGGTGATTGAATCAACGTCGCGGCTCCGTTTTCAGCCGATGTAGCAGGCGCTTGAATCAAAGTCGCCGCTTCGATTTCTGTAGCTGTGGAGGGCTGAATGAGTGTAGCGGCTTCCGGTTCGGTTGCAGCGATTTGAATCTGCGTTTCTGAATCGTCATCTTTGGCGATTTCCGCTTGCGTGGTTTGACCTGCGCGAATCGTGTTTTTATGGCTTGCAGCACCCTGCGTAAGCAACGTCGCAACCGGCGTTTGCTGCGGATTTTCTGATTCATCGGTTGCCGAAGAGTCGCGCAATTTGGCAAGTCCGAAATCTAAAACCTTAACGATGTAGCCGCCGCGTCCGTCTGGTTGCAGCCAGATGTTATCGGGTTTTAAATCGCGGTGAATAATGCCTAGCTTGTGCGCGTTACCAATTGCCAGACAAATCTGCTCAACAATATCGACGACAAAATTAAGCGGCAACTGCCCTTTCTCTTTCAGCAGATCGCCAAGCGAGCGCCCGTCCAGATATTCCATCACCAGATAAGCGAGTTGGTCTTTGCCCAAAACCGTTACGCCAAAATCTGTGACGTTGACGACATTTGGATGACGCAATCTTCCTGCGGCTTCTGCTTCGCGGCGAAACCTCTCGCCGACCTCTTCATTGGTCGTAAACTGCGGCGCAATGACCTTGAGCGCGACAGGGCGTTTGGTGCCCAGATGAGTAGCGAGAAAGACCGCGCCCATTCCCCCTTGACCGAGCAGCTTATCAAGGTAGTATTTGCCATCCAGGGTTTGCCCTATCAATTTTGATAATTCAGCCATTTATTGTTGCGCCCGAACGGTGAGGGATGAAGGCCTCTGACAAATCGCCGATTACTCCCACTCAATGGTTGAAGGCGGCTTCGAGCTGATGTCATAAACGACGCGGTTGATGCCGGGAACTTCGCTGACGATTCTTGACGAAATGCGTTGCAAAACATCATAAGGCAGACGCGCCCAATCGGCGGTCATGCCGTCGGTTGATTCGACGGCGCGAATCGCTAAGGCGTTTTCGTAGGTTCGCAAATCGCCCATCACACCAACGGTCGAGATTGGCAACAGCACAGCAAACGCCTGCCAGATCTTGTCGTATAAATCGGCGCGGCGAATCTCTTCAATGACAATCGCATCGGCTTCCTGCAACAGGGCTACACGGTCGGCAGTGACTTCGCCGAGTATGCGAACCGCAAGACCGGGACCGGGGAACGGCTGACGCGAAACGATCTCTTCAGGCAGTCCCAACTCGCGCCCCACTCTGCGCACTTCGTCTTTAAACAATTCGCGCAGCGGCTCTATCAATTTCAAGTGCATCTTTTCGGGAAGACCGCCGACGTTGTGATGCGATTTGATGACCGCCGACGGACCTTTGACAGAGACCGATTCAATCACATCCGGGTAGAGCGTGCCTTGCACAAGGAAATCCACTTTGCCTAACCTAGTCGCTTCTTCTTGAAAAACCTCTATGAATTCATTGCCGATGATTTTGCGTTTGCGTTCGGGGTCTGTGACGCCTGCAAGACGCGACAGGAATCTCTCGCCAGCCGCGATACCTATGACGTTGAGGTTCATTTCCTTGTAGGCTTCGAGGACTTGCTCGAATTCGTTTTTGCGAAGCAAGCCATTGTCAACGAATATGCAAGTCTGTTTATCGCCAATCGCCCGCGCCACCAGCGCAGCGGCTACAGATGAATCTACGCCGCCCGATAAACCACAAACGACTTTGCCGTCCTCTGCCTGCTTGCGAATGTTTTCAATCGTCGTTTCGATGAACGAAGCCATCGTCCAATCGCAACGCAGATGGCAGATATTGACGAGAAAATTTCTCAACACATCTTTGCCCAGTGGCGTGTGCGCGACCTCTGCGTGAAATTGTATGCCGTAGAGATTGCGCGAAACGTCTTCGATTGCGCCGATCGCCGCATCGGTCGAAGCAGTGACGGTGAAGCCAACCGGCGCGCGGCTGACATA
>JANMSG010000838.1:0-11710 GCA_031389065.1 Acidobacteriota bacterium
TGACACTTTCAACATTTCGAGAGGTCGTATGGAACGCGCCATATTACTCGCGACTCGGCTTTCGGATTCTAGCCGATGAAGAACTAACGGAAGGATTACGAGAAATCAGAAAGCTGGAAGCCAAGCTTGGATTGCCGAATGAAAAGCGTGTTTGTATGCGAAAAGATTTGTGAGGCATGTTTCCTGTTATGCCCAAATAGTAGAGGACTAGCTAATGTTTCCTCAAGCAGTGCCGCTTTTTTCTGGGCTAAACGACGCCTGATTCTAAAATCTCAAGTACGCCGTTGTCTGCATCAAGAGTCGCTTTCACGCCTAAAGGCAAAGTCAACTGATCTTCCGTATGGCCAATGGTCAAGCCATAGAGAACGGGGATTTTCAAACCGCCTAAAATATTGTCGATAACTTCGCCTAAAGAATAAGGCGATGCAAGTGAAGGCTTGTAATCACGCGGACGACAATCTGCGCATTCGCCAAAAATAATTCCAGCTGCATCATCTAACTTTCCGGCTAAGCGCAACTGCGTGAGCATTCGATCCAGGCTGTAAGGTTGCTCGTCAACATCTTCGATAAAGAATATTTTGCCGCGTGTGTCAATTTCAAACTCTGTTCCCATCGTCGCCGTAATCAGCGAAAGATTGCCCCCGATTAACTGCCCGCTCGCTTTACCGCTTCTGATGGTTCGCAAATTGTGGTCGGGCCTCAACGGATTGCTCTCAGGCGGGTTTGTCAATTTTCCTATAGGCTTGGTTCCAAAAAGGGCTTTGCGAAATGACGCTTGCGTGTAGTCGGTATATGCAGAGATGGCAACGGGTCCGTGAAAACTCACAATCCCAGCGCGTTTGTAAATCGCCAGGTGCATAGCCGTGATGTCGCTATAGCCTAAAAAGATTTTCGGGTTCTTACGGATCAACGAATAATCTATCTTATCGAGGAGATGCCCGGAACCGTACCCGCCGCGCACGGCAAACACCGCGTCAACAGCTTTGTCGTTGAACATTGCGTGCAGGTCATCGAGTCTCGCATTGACCGAGCTACCGTAATTCACTGACCGCTTGCCTACATTGATTCCCATCTTTACGCGCAGACCGAAATATTTCAAAGTTTTCGCTGCTAATGCCAAACGGTCAGGGTCTATGACCTCTGTGCTAGGCGTAATCAAGGCAACCGTATCGCCTGGTTTCAAGGCTTTCGGTTTTATCAATTCTTTCGATTGCATTGCCGCTTTCCCAATCGAGGATGCGTATGGAATTGTCACCGCCGCACTGACACCGGTGATGAAGTTTCTGCGATTCATGAGAGGTGCGTTGATCTTTCTTCGATTCACGATTTCGAGTTCCTAATAGGACTTATGAAAGAAATGTACAGTAGACTGTCTAGTCTGCTGCTGTCTCGTTTTGCAGGTCGGTTGGTGACCTCCAAAAGCTGCGTTGATCAAATCAACCGCAGGTTGGACAACCTACGGTACATCACTCGCCTAAGTCTTACCCTTGCCAAATTGTGAGGTGCGGAAAGCATACAGTCATCATCGTTGGTAAGCAAAGTTTGGCGAAAGCTAATGCTCAATTCTTTCCAGGGTACAACGGGGTTCGACCAAAATAGTTTTAAATGAAGAGAGACGCACAAGTCCGGGTTTGGAACGCGGCGGTTTCGTTACGAATTTTTTTTGCGTGTAATGAACGGAAACCTTGTCTTGTTGTTTCGCTTGTGAATAAAAAGCAGCGATTTCAGCCGCTTCTTGAATAACTTTCGGTGGGATCTCTTTTCGATTCGGGTTGCGAATGATGACGTGCGAACCTGGATAGTCCGCTGCGTGCATCCAGATGTCTTGCGAACCTGCCAGTCGAAAAGTAATCGTGTCGTTGTCCTTGTCGTTTTTGCCCACCACGATTTCAAATCCCGTTGGAGAAAGGTACCAGCGACCGGTTGGCTTTTTGCTCGAATCCTTTTTCGCGGACGCGGTTTTCGAATCGGATTTTTTCTTTATGCCTAGAATCTCTTCGGCTCTCTGCTTGATTTCATCAAGTTGATTTGCCGTTACCTCATCTTCAAAACGCTTGAACAAGTCGCGCAGTTTTTCGAAGCTAGGTCTGATAGATGCTTCGCGTTTCGCTATAGCTTGGAGCGCGCGCCGCGCTTTTTGGAAATGAGCAAAGTAGGCGGTAGAGGCTTGCTGTAAGGTTTTGCTCTCGCCAAGTTCGATTTCAATTTCACCCTGTTCTGGGTCGTAGTAATCAATGACGGTGGCTATCGTTCCATTGATGTGCGCCGTTGTTAGGTTTGCAAGCAACAGGTCGCCCATTAGTTTGAATCGTTCAGGGTCTTTAAATTTCGCTATGTCGCTTTCGATGGCAGCGATCAGACCGGCGCGTTTTTTAATTTCGTCTGTCAGCAATCGCTTCAACGAATTGAGCTTGTCCTGATAGAGCTTCGCCTGGTCTCGCGCTTGATAGTAGAGCGACGCTGCCTGTGATAATGAGGGTAATATATACTCTCCTAACTGATCTGCTCTCACCTGAATTAGCGGGAAGTGCGAGAGCACCAAATCGGTTTTTATATTACTTGTGCGATTGCCGATTTCATCTACAGGGTGGCGAGAATAAACCATCGGGCTCGGCGTTTTTTGCGAAAGGGCTGTGACGAGCGATGCAAAAGCCTCTGTTGGTTTTAATTGCTGGCAACGCGCAATAAACTCTTTTTCAAGTAAAGGGCTGAAGATGTTTTTTGATTTGAAGAAGCGTTCGGAAATCTCCTCTTGAGTTATTGATTCTTCCAAATCTTTCAAGAGCATATTTGGCTCAAACGAGGATTTTTCATATTCAAAATTATCGTTCACTCTCACACGACCGCGATTGTTGAGTGTGGCTTCGACATGGTCATTTGCGTCTAACAAATAAGCATTCGCACTTCGACCCGTGAGTGATATGACAAGCCTTGCCAGAGTCTTTTCGCCGGACAGAGCAAACTTCTCGAAATCTAAAAGTACGATGCGATCAAGTGGTGGTTTGGATATTTCAATTAGTTTTGCTCCAGTAATCTCTTTTCGCAAGGTTGAGACAAACGGATGTGCCTCATTGGTATTTTCTTTTTGATGCACAGCGAGAAATAGAGCAGGCGATGAGGCGTCGACAGATGCCCGTAAAATCAAATTCGCTGGTAATCGAAAATCCAATAGCAAAGACGCATTTGCCAACGTAATATTTGAAAGAGTCTTGTCTAAAACTTTCGGGCGAATTTCTGTTAATAGGGCAGAAAGAAAAAAATTGTCCATGCGGCTATCTTACTTGATGAAGTTGTAAAGCAGCTATCTCAGGCGAAGCGGGACGGAGTTTGTTGTTGGATTTTGTAATTTTTAGTTAGAAATCACGCACGACCATTGTTCCTGATAATTTGTCATGCCAGCTTCTCGATTGCAAATCGAGGGTAATCCAGAAATATCCGGCGAAAGCGGGAACGGCTGAAATAAAGTAGCCAATCGTTCTTATCAAAACCATCTGCACAGAGGGCTGATCGTTATTTAGGGCGTCTACAACGTGCGCGTTGGCTGCCATCATGCCGAATGTTCTACCGCATAAGATTTGCGTAATCGCCAAATAAAAACAAGAGATCAATGCCCCGATAACCAGAACCGACAGCAAAGCACCTGAATCAAAAAAACTGCCATTGACGAATTTAATCAGGGCAAAGAAAGGCGTACAGCTAAGGGCGATAACCAGTAGGTCAATGATGTTGATGAGGGCGTGCGTGTATAGGTCAGGGCTTTGCGTAATGCCCATCTTTTCGTGAAGTTGCCGATCAACTTTTTCGACTTCGGCATCCAGATAATCCAAAAGTTGGTCTTCGTCGAGAAGTTTGATGGGCTCGCAGACTTTGACGGCGATTTCAGCAGGCTTTATGGTTGCAGGCATCTGTGAAACGATTTCGCGCTGAACTCTTTGCTGAAAGCGTTTTTCGCTGACCCTGGGCTGCGGCAACACCATAGGCTGTTCTTCAGGTGTTGACATTGGTTGTTCGAGAGCCCGCGCCGTTGCTTCTTTGTCAAGAGCCAGGGAAGTCGCAGCTTGTGAGGACCTGAGAGGTTCAATTCTCGGCAGCGAAGCGCGCATGGCATTTTCGCTGGCGCGTTTCACGCGAGTCAGAGCCTGTTCGACGATACGACTGTTGTTGGCTTGCTTATTGATCGCTTGCGCCGCATCGTCTGATGATAGATTCAGGTCAGCATAGCCGTTTTGGTTAGAGCTTGACCCATTGTGGATCGCCGATAACGTGTGCGTATCTTTGTGATGGGAATGAGACACTGAATCAGAGACAGGTTCAGCATACGAGGAGAACTCGTTGAGTTTGCTGGCTTCCTGTTGGGCTTTCCGAGCGCGGACTTTTTCGTTTAGTTCAACGCGCCATGCCGGTAGGGAAGGTTTAGACGGTTCTTTAACTTCTGCCATTCTCTGCTTATAGGGGAATTCCAACAATTGCGATTGAGAGGGTTTCTGTGTTTGTCTTGTAGATCTTTGCCCACAATGAATACATACCGACAGCTTACCGGGATAGTCACGCCCACAATTTTGACATTGCATGATTCTATTACCTCAAATAAATTGGGGCTTCCTGACTATCGCGGCGGATAGTATCAAAATTATTTGCCTGAGGTCAACCTAAATGTTGAGGTTGAATGAAATCAAACAACTACCTGATGTGGTTTTGGGAGTTCGTTTACAGATATTTTACAAACCGAAATTTATAAGGGCGCATAGCTAAAAATCTTTACTTCTTTTTAACTATTGCGCCCTTATATCTTTATATTCAATCAGTTAATCTTTTGCTGAGGCTTTTTTAGAAGAGCCTGAAGCCGCTACGATCTGGCTGGAATTGTTCTCTCCGTTTGCCGTTGGCAAGGGAAGGCCAATGGCTCGACGAACTTCTGTTTCAATTCTTCCCGCGATATCAAGGTCATTCTTTAAAAGGGTTTTGGCGTTTTCTCGTCCCTGACCCAGCCGTTCGCCTTGAAAGCTGAACCAGGCCCCGCTCTTTTCAACAACCTTATTCTGAACGGCTAAATCTAAAAGGTCGCCTTCTTTTGATATGCCTTCGCCGTACATAATATCGAACTCGACCTCTTTGAATGGCGGCGCGACTTTGTTTTTTACCACCTTGATTCTGGTGCGGTTGCCGACCACGCTATCGCCATCTTTGATTGCGCCTATGCGGCGAATGTCTAATCTGACGGAAGCGTAAAACTTCAATGCTCGACCACCGGTCGTAGTTTCAGGGCTGCCGAACATAACGCCTATTTTATCGCGTATCTGATTGATGAAAACCAGACAAGTGTTTGACCGCGATACCACAGCCGTGAGTTTTCTGAGCGCTTGAGACATCAAACGGGCCTGCAAACCCATGTGCGAATCACCCATATCGCCGTCTAATTCTGCTCTGGGAACGAGTGCCGCGACAGAGTCCACAACCAAAACATCAATGCCGTTTGAGCGCACCAAAGCTTCGGTGATCTCCAGCGCCTGCTCTCCTGAATCGGGTTGTGAAATAAAGAGGTTGTCGATATCTACGCCAAGCTTTTTGGCGTACTCTGCATCCATGGCGTGTTCGGCATCCACGTAAGCAGCGATGCCGCCAGCCTTTTGAGCTTGCGAAACAATGTGTAAAGCGAGCGTCGTTTTACCGCCCGATTCGGGACCGTAAATCTCTATGATCCTGCCGCGAGGCACGCCACCTACACCGATGGCTGCATCTAAGCTGAGGCAAGAGGTTGATATGGAGGGGATGTCCTCGACCTTTTTTTCACCCAATCTCATGATTGAGCCTTTACCGAAATTCTTTTCGATGGTTGCGATTGCCGCGTCAATTGCGCGGTTGCGTTCTATGCGTTCATCTGCCATTTTCTTTTGAAAATCCTTTCTGTTTTTTTAATTTGGGTGCAAATTATAGCACACTCCCGCGTTCCTCTCTAAAGCAAATAATAATGTTTAAAGCTGTTCTTTGAAGGAATAAAACTTGATCTGGCGATTGATTCGTTGGCTTCTAGTGGGTACAGTATGTTTTGAAAGTGGCAGGCAACCATCTGTATATTTTTATACACCAATGGGGCAGCAAAATGTTGAGTGAATGATATAGTTACAAAAAGAAATAATAATATTGAAACTAAATGTAGTAGGTAGCGTTATATGGGCGCAAGGCGGCCTATAAATTGCTTATAATTTTTTAGGTTGTTGAAATAAAAATAGAGCTAAAGAGATTTTAGTAGAGAGGAAGGGATGGAAATTATGAAAAGAAGAATACCTGCAAGACACGATATCGTTCAACAAAACAATGTCAAGAAAACCTTTGCAACGATAGACCCGAATGAATTGAAAGCAATTGTTCGCGATGGACTTTCAATAATGCCAATGACTGACCGCGAAGAGTTTATCCAAGTGTTAGAAACGGAGATGAAACGCTCACATTTGAATCTGCGGGCTTATCTGATTCCGCTTGGCATTCCTGGAAGAACCCCTGAAGAACTGACACCGACAGAGGTCGGGCATTTAATTCGATTTTTAAAAATTAATGTCAATCAAGCAATGAAAGCGATTGAGCGCACTTTATCAAACTTCAGAGTATTTGCTGAAACGATGGGCGAGCCAAGACGCAAACTTGCCGCTTAATTGACCCAACAAGTAATCGCAAAGGGCGCAGGAGGGTTTTCCTCTTGCGCCCTTTTTGATTTGGGTTGATTTTTCAGCAGGAGTTTCGTCAAGGTGCGTCATAGCTTTATATTCATTCCAGGCTGCTATAAAATTCTCACCTCGAACCAGACACGTTTAAGGCTATATAATGAAAAAAACTTTAACGACAATCCTGTTTTGCTTCTGCTTTGCCAAGATTTACAATTCACCCATCGCACAAGCACAATCGGACGAGCAATTCTTGACGCCATCCGGCAAAAAAGCCCAACAGATTGAGAAGATTTTAAAATCTGGCGACGCTTCAGCGCTTGAAAAACTTAAACCATTCCTTGCAGACGAAGATTGGTATGCGCGTGGCGAAGCTGGCAGGGCGATAGGCTTGCTTGGCGACAAATCTGCCACGCAAGAATTGAAGCCGCTTCTTCAAGATAAAAATTGGTTCGTCAAAATTGCTGCCATCGAAGCGCTCTCGAATCTGGGCGATGCTTCGCTGGCGAATTCCCTTGTTGAGCTTTTGCAATCGAACGATTCGTTTGCAAAGGCTCAGGCAGCAGAAGCACTTGGAAAAATCAAATTCACGCCCGCGATTGATTCTTTAATCCAATCTCTTACCGACGAAGATGCAAATCTCAAACGCTCAGCAGCCAACGCGCTTGGTTCGATGAAAGCGTCGAAAGCCAGCGATGCGCTGACTGCATTGTTAAAAGATGAAGATGCCGCAGTTCGCAAAGCTGCGGCAATCGCGCTCGGCAAAATTGGCGACACCCGCGTAGAGCCTTTGATTTCTGCCGCCGGGAAAGACGCTAGCGTAGATGATTGGGAATATGCAGCCGCGCTCTTTCGATTAGGCAATCGCTCGCAACTTGACCGCGTGGCGGCGGCTTTGCGAAGTCCTTACGGAGATTTTCGCAATCAAGCCTTTCAAGCCTTGCTCGAATTTTCCGACAGTAACGCGCTTCCTGCTCTATTGGAGTTTACGAAATCGCCTTCAAACGGCTTAGCAAAACCCCTACTGATTTCACCCGTCGAATTGCGATTTTCACTTGCCCAGGCATTAATCAATTTCAAAGGCGAGGCTGCGCTTGAGGCTCTCATCAAGTTCACAGATGATGAAGCGCCACAAGTGAGAGGCGCGGCAATCACGTCACTTGCGAAAGTTTCAAAAGGTATGGAAGCAAATGATCATACGGCGCGAGCTTTGTCAGTAATTGTGACGCGCTTGAAGAAAGAGAACACGCCGTTCGTGCTTTCGGAAATCACCAAAGCGCTCTCCTCTTTTGATCGCAATCGAACCATTGACATGTTGATGAATTCGCCGGACGCCAAAGGCCGCTTGAGCGAAAACATAATCAAGGTGCTGGCGGCCATCGGCATTACGCCTGAAATTTTGGCGGAGCGTTTATCAACGGGAGACGCCACGGAAAAGGTAAAGGCTGCCGAACAACTCAGCAAACTTGGTGATCCGAAAGCCGTTACTGCTTTGATTGCTGCTCTGGCGCCGAATCAGGAATTTCAGGTTCGCGTCAAAGCCGCCGACGCGCTAGGTCGTCTGCGAGACCGTCGCGCTGTCGAAGCGTTAATCGCTACAACCAATGCCAACGAAAAAGAGGTTCGTGTTTCGGCGGTTAAAGCCATAGGTTTGATTGGTGACCATGTCGCCGCGGACGCTTTGTTTGTTACGGCGAACGATAAAGAAGCGGACGTGCGACTGGCTTCGATTGAGGCCCTTGGTTTGTTGGGAATATCTGTTGAGCGGTTAACTGCCGATGTTTCAAACCCAAATTGGCAAGTTCGTTCCGAGGCGATTGCAACGCTGGTTCGATTAGGTGATAAGCGTGCAATTCCTGTAATCGTCAATGGATTAAAGGATGTGGATGTGCGGGTTCGTGTAGATACGGCGCGCTCTCTAGGCTTGTTCAATGACGCAAGCGCGGTTGAGCCACTTATCAATTCACTTAACGACACAAACGCCGATGTTCGTATTCAAACCATCACTTCATTAGGGCATCTGAAAGACGCTCGCGCATTACCGCAACTCACTCGCTTACTCAACGACCAGGACACACGTGTGAGCATGGCAGCGGCCGAATCGCTGGTGCGTTTGCAAGACCCGCGTGCCACACAAGTCTTAGTCAATTTATTGTCCGATTCGGATTGGCGCACGCGTGCGCGCGCAGCGCAAGTGCTGGCGCGAGTCGCAACAGAAAATAGCTCTGATGCGCTAGTGAACCCCTTGGCGAACGCTTTGCGCGACAAAGACCCGCTGGTGCGTTATTACGCTTCAGAAGCTTTGATGGGTATGGGCTCGAAAGCCGTGCGGCCGCTTGTGAATCTCATAAAAACCGAACGCGACAGTGATCGTTCAAGAGCTGCGCGTCTGTTGTCGCGAATCGGCAAGCCGGCCGTTGAGCCTTTGATTATTCTGTTGCAAGACAAATCTTCTACGCCAGAATCGCGCAGCGCGGCGGCTCACGCATTAGGAATCATCGGCGATGAGCGAGCCATTAAACCTTTAGCGAGCCTGTTGCGCGATGAGCGTTCCTTTGTCCGTCATCAGGCAGCTGCATCACTTGCTCGGCTAGGAAATACTGCAATTGAAGAGATTATGGAGATGGCCAGCTCGTCTACTCCTTCGACACGCGAAGCAGCCGTTGAAGCATTGGGAGGACTCAATACACCTCGCGCCATTGATAAATTAATTGACTCGCTGACGGATTCAAACGCAGGTGTTCGGTCGGCAGCTGTTCACGCGCTCGGTGAAACGGGAAGCGCGCGCGCCGTGCAACCTTTACTCGCTTTGATGCGCGATGAATCTTCAACATTGAGAGGACAGGCAGGGGCTTCGCTCGGACGGTTGGGAAACGTTGCCGTGTCAGGTTTGGTGAGTGCACTGAGAGACAGCAAACCTTCAACTCGTTCGCTGTCGGCGGAGGCTTTAGGGGAAACAGGCTCGAAAGAAGCGGTTGCACCGCTCATTGAATTGGTAAAAACAGACGCCTCGGGAGCGCGTGGCGATGCGATTGAAGCGTTAGGCAAATTAGGCGATTCGGCGGCGATTGACGCTGTGATACCTTTCGCAAAAAACGGCTCTTTGTCGGTTCGCAAAAAGTCTGTCATTACCCTCACACGCTTTAAGGATCGCCGCGCGGTTGATGTTTTATTACTCGCTCTTGCGGATGCAAATGAGGAGATCAGGCAATTTGCTGCAACAGGCTTGGGCGTGATAGGCAACAGTCAGGCGTTTGCCGCACTTGAACGTATCGCTCAAGCAGATGCGAACGCCGACGTTCGAGATGCTGCCGTAAGGGCAATTGAACAAATCAAAGCGCGCGAGAAAAACAAACAAGTAGAAGATAGTAAGAAAAAATAAAGATATAAAATGAGTTGACGCTCTGAGAAGGAATGCAATCACCTTCAAGAAGAATTGATTAACTCATCAAAACTTCTTCGTCTACTTAGATAAGCGTGGACTTGACATAAGATATTGGCGGTCTAATAATGCGCGCATCGTAAGGATTGTCGAGCGAATTAATATGTCAAGTTCTGGTGTCCCTTTATGTGGAACTTTTCAACCGCCCTTTACGCGCTATCAACTAGACTCATCTTTCGATGAGATGTTTGACGGCTCGGCGCTTTGTCGTCCTCCGTACCTTGCGCTATACGAAAGGTTGTTTCAACTGCCCGCCGAAGAGTTGAGAAGACGACAACAATCGGCAGACCTCTCGTTTCTACATAAAGGCATCACCTTTACAGTCTATGGACGTGAAGAAGGCACGGAGCACATCTTTCCTTACGATTTACTGCCGCGCATTATAACAGGCAGTGAGTGGGCGACGATTGAGCGGGGCTTAAGACAGCGCATTACCGCGCTCAATCTATTTTTAAAAGACATATATCACCAGGGTAAAATACTCAACGATGGCGTAGTGCCTCGCGAATTGGTTTACTCTTGCCGGCATTTTCGCAGAGAAATGCGCGGCATTGATGTCCCAAGAGGTATTTATGTTTCCGTCGTGGGCACGGACCTTGTGCGTTTGGGCGACGGGCGTTTCGCCGTCCTGGAAGATAATTTGCGCGTGCCTAGCGGTGTTTCGTATATGCTTGCCAACCGCCAAGTGATGAAGAACATCTTTCCAAGACTATTCGGAAACTATGGGGTACGTCCAATTGAAAATTACGGTCAGGCATTGCTGGCAACTCTGCGGGCACTGGCACCACCGCATCGCACAGACCCGACCATTGTATTATTGACTCCGGGAGTCTTTAACTCTGCCTATTTCGAACATACATTTCTTGCCCGTCAGATGGGCGTAGAATTGGTGGAAGGGCGCGACCTGGTTGTTCACGACAATATTGTGTATATGCGAACGACAGCGGGTCTCAGACGCGTGGATGTTATCTATCGTCGCGTTGACGACGATTTTCTTGACCCGCTGGTATTTAGAAAGGACACCCAACTTGGCGTACCAGGATTGGTAAATGCGTATCGCGCAGGCAATGTGGCGTTGGCAAATGCTATCGGAACAGGCATAGCTGACGACAAAGCGCTATACGCTTTCGTGCCGGCAATCATTCAATACTACCTTGGCGAAGAACCTGTTTTACCCAACGTAGAAACCTATCTGCTCGGTGATGAATCTCAGCGCAAGTTCGTATTAGAGCATCTCGATAAACTGGTGGTGAAGGCGGTAGGCGAGTCGGGCGGTTACGGGATGTTAATCGGTCCCCATAGCACAGCCTTGGAGCGCGAGGAATTTCGCAGAAGAATCATTGCAGACCCGCGCAACTACATAGCACAACCGACGCTGGCGCTTTCACGCGCCCCTTGTTTCATTGACGGACATGTGGAATCGCGTCACGTTGATTTGCGTCCATATATACTCAACGGCGAGCAGATAACCATTGTGCCCGGCGGCTTGACACGTGTCGCGTTAAAGCGTGGCTCACTTGTCGTCAACTCGTCGCAGGGCGGCGGCAGCAAAGATACCTGGGTGCTTGCGCAATAGGCAGTAGTCGGTGGTCGGTAGTCAGTGGTCGGT
>JANMSG010000862.1:0-3286 GCA_031389065.1 Acidobacteriota bacterium
CCCGAAAACCCTTACTTTTATGACTATCTTTCGGGGCGCGAATTACTTGGATACTCCGGAGCCTTATTTGGCATTCCAAAGAAGACCGTCAAAGAACGCGCCGATAAATTACTCAAACAGGTAGGACTCGATGAAGAACGCGCCAACCGCCAATTGAGAAAATACTCGAAAGGAATGCTGCAACGCATAGGCATAGCACAAGCGCTCATCAACGACCCTGAGATCATTTTTATGGACGAGCCGATGTCCGGGCTTGATCCCTTGGGCAGACGCGAAGTCCGCGATTTGATGCTGGCTTTACGACAGCAAAACAAAACCGTATTTTTCTCCTCACACATACTTTCTGACGTCGAAGCGATGTGTGACCGCGCTGCAATTTTGACGAAAGGTAAGCTCTTACATTGCGGCACAGTGCAAGAATTAACCGGCAAAGAAGAGGCATTTGAAGTTGTTGCTGTAGGCATTGTCGAATCATCTTTCCAGCAACTGTCGCAAGCGCTGCCATTTGCCTCTTCTATTAACCTAACACCAAATGGAGTCCATTTTGTTTTGCCCGACGAAAGCCTTTTCAACGAGGCGATATCTGCCGTTCATATATTCGGCGGCAAAATTTTGTCCATCAACCCGAAACGTGCCTCTCTTGAGGACATATTTTCTGCTGCTGGTAAAACAAGCAACATTGAATCCTAAAATGAATTCAGAAAATAGAAGGACAAGATGAAAATTTTGCCATGTAAACTCATCGTTTTGATTTCAATTTTCGTATTGTTTCCCGCCCTCCCCTGCCTTGGAATCATCTCAAGCTCAAACAAAACGCCAATCGTACAAGATCAATTAGACCTGTTGATTGATGGCTTACAGAAAAAATATTCAAGAATGACAGGGCTTTCGGCAGATTTCGTGCAGGTTTATCAAGGCACTGACGGAAGAAACATTCGTGAAAGCGGGCATCTGATTCTCAAACGGCCAGGCAAAGCTCGTTGGGATTATTCATCACCCGAACGCAAAGTCTTTCTCGCAGACGGAAAAAATATTTACTTCTACGTCTACGGCGAAAGACAGGCTACGAAAGCCTCCATCAAAGAATCGGCAGACCCGCAAATTCCCTTTCTCTTCTTGTTAGGCAGAGGCAATTTGCGAAGAGATTTTTCTCGCATCGAATTGCTCAACGAGGAGCGCGCCGTCGAAGCTGGCAATCAGATACTTCGCCTGGTGCCAAAGAATGCGCCTGAAGAATTCAAGAAGTTATTAGTCGAAGTTAACCCTTCAACTTTTCAAGTAAAGCGCCTGGTGATATTTGAACGCAGTGGCGCTCGAATGGATTTCTTATTAAAGAACACACAGGAAAACTTTGCCGCATCAGAGAATGAATTTCGCTTTATAGCGCCCGCCGGTGTGACAATCAAGCAACAATGAAATTTGCTATCAGACCTTAAAAGGGACTTTCCAGCTTTTGATAATTTTCGCTTTCTCTATTTCAATTTTATAGCACTGATTTCCAGGCTCATTTCGCTGATTTCGGTAGCGGCTGGAGTAGGTTCAATATATAAGTCCAGTTCCATAGATTGATTCGGTCCAAGGGTTTCTCTTTGATTCGGAATCGCAGTAAAGATCTTTTCTTTGAGCACCTCACCAGCAAACCCCTTACAAACACCACGTAATTGAAACCCGACCACTGTTTTGTCTCCGGTATTGTGGGCAACACATCGAAAACGCACATAATTGTTGTTCAGTCTCTCGCCCTCTCTGATATTCAAACCTTCAAGCTTCAAAAATTCTGCATAAGCATTGAACTCGGGCGAACCGGCAGGATCAAGCTCTATCTTTCCCTGCGTCCTCGCCCCTAACCAGGACACCAGAATAATCAAAACAATGACAATCAACACAGCCAGGCTGCTGGCAATAATAATTGTGCGTGAGCGATCTTTTTCAGCTTTTCCAACTGGTTGTTCAAACATAATCCCTACTCAATTTTAGATTTTAGCTTTTAGATTTTGGATTGCAGGCTCTGTGTTTATTGAGAAAACCTAGCTGGGCAGTAAATCTAAAATCCAAAATCTAAAAGCTAAAATTGTTTATGCGCTGACCATCATCCGTCCAATCAAAATTGTCGGTGAAACTGTGCTGCCACGAAAATCCAGATCGTTGCCAATCATTTCAATCGAGTTCAACATCTCTTTGAGGTTCCCGGCAATCGTCACTCCTTGCACAGGAAATGTTAACTCGCCGTTTTCGATCCATATCCCTGATGCTGAACGCGAATAATCACCGGTCACAATATTAACGCCGAATCCTAAAAGCTCTGTAACCAGCAAACCTTTCGACACCAATTTAATAATTTCATCAGGCGAGTGTTCGCCAGGCTGCAGATAAATATTTCCTGCATCAACTCCTGGTGATCCGATCAGACCACGCGACGCATTGCCAGTTGATTTCATGCCGAGTTTGCGCGCTGTATAGGTGTCGAGCAGATAGCTATCCAGTATACCTCTCTGAATGACTACGGTTTTGCGCGTTGGCAATCCTTCTGCATCAAATGGCCTGGAGCCAAGCCCTTTAGGCATTCGTCCGTCATCTATGACCGTAACTTTTTCGTTGGCTACGCGTTCACCCAATTGCCCGACCAGGAAACTTGCTTTGCGAAAGATAGATTCGCCGGAAACGGCTTGAAAAATATTCCCTACAATACTTGCTGCAATATTTGGCTCTAAAACGACTGGGATACTTTGCGTGCTGACGGCACGAGCATTCAATTTTCGCAGCGTCCGCTCGGCGGCAATCCTCCCGATCTCTTCCGCGAAATCCAGATCATTGAATTTGCGACGAACATCGTACCAATAATCCCTCTGCATTCTGCCACTATCGGAAGCAACCGGAACAGTTGCCAGTGAGCAGGATGAACCGCGATATTCGCCTGCAAAACCTAATGAATTTGCCAGGATCAACGAACCGCTGGAGTTGTCAAAACCGCCACCTTCAAAATTGATAATCAACGGACTGACCTGGCGAGCGGCGTCTTCTGCTCTCAAGGAAAGAGCAATCTTTTCTTCTGTGGAAAGCTTCTCTATCTCTTCATCAAACAAATCCAAATCTTCAAAAGACGTAGCGAATTCTGTTTTTTCTGGCAGGCCTGCGCTGTCATCCGGCGAAGTTGCTTTCACCATTTCAATGGCTTCTTTAATCAAAACTGTAATCGCATCTCTGCTGAAATCTGACCCGGAAACCGACGCCTGTTTGCCGTTGAGCAAAACCCGCAAGCCAAAACCTTTGTCTGCCGACTCCTGTA
>JANMSG010000866.1:0-2217 GCA_031389065.1 Acidobacteriota bacterium
CCGCAGGTGCCCGGCATCTGCAAATCCATCAGCACCCGGTCGTTCCCGCAAAACTGCTGCGCCCTATAAGCCGCGACCGCCGCTTCGCCGTCGGCGCATTCGCTCACCTCTTCGGCCAGGTCGGCCACGACAGCGCGAATCATCTGGCGCATCTGCGGGTTGTCTTCAACGATGAGGATTTTCATGTTCATAGCCAGTTCGGAATTTTTCTGACAGTGGGAGTATGCGCGAACGGGCGGGCGGCGTGAATGGAGGGTTCTACGAAAAATCTCTAGGTAGTTCTGCGAATTTTTATGGGTAGTTCTACGGAAGGGATGAGGGATGAGGGATGAAGAGAAGGTGGTTTGTTTCATCCTTCATCCCTCATCCCTTCTTCTTGGCTTTCGTTTTTGTGACGATACTGACAAAGATGGCGATGAGCTCATTGGTTTCATCTCGGAGCGGTTTGAGTTTTTTCTCAGTTTCATAGCCGCCGTCAACTAGCAGTTCCAGCCAATAGTCGCTTTCGTCCAATTCCTGCAATGCACCCTCGACTTTGCTGATGAAATCGGCGTCTGATTTGGCGCGACAGGCCTCGCGGTAATGCGCTCCAGGCGAAGTACCGGAGCGCATTACCTGATGCGTAATCACCTGCACTGCGCCAGTTTTAGGCAAGGCTTCATAAAGGCGAATGATGCGGAGCGCATACTCTTTTAACCGTTTTTTCAATTCTTGCTTTTTCTCTTCGCTGGATTTCATCTAAAAGGTTGGCTGATTTCGATCTGGCATAAATATCCCCTGATAGGTTGTCTTTTCATCCCTCATCCCTCATCCCTAATCCCTCATCCCTTATCCTTTCACAGCTCTGCCTGATGCTGAAGGGCGAATTTGACCAGCGCATGGCTGCCGTGGAGTTCGAGTTTGGTCGTGATGTTGTTGCGGTGATGTTCGACGGTGCGGATTCCGATGCCCAGTTCGGCGGCGATGGTACGGCTGGTTTGGCCTTCGGCGATCAGTTTCAGCACGCGGCGTTCGGTGGGCGTGAGTTGTTCGAGCGCGGGTTTGGCGGCGGCAAGCGTGGCGGCGCGGGTGCTGCGCCGGATGAGATAAGAGGAAAGCGCGGGGCTGATGTAATCCTGTCCGGCGACAACCGCCTTCAATCAACCGACGATCTCTGTGATCGCACTGTCTTTCAGGACATAGCCTTTGATGCCAAGGTCGAGCGCGGCGTGCAGATAATGTTCGTCTTTATGCATGGTCAGAAAGACGAGCGGTACCGTGAGGCGTAGTTCCCTGGCCGCCCGCGCCACGGCAAAGCCGTCTTTGAGCGGCATGGTCAGATCGAGCATGGCAACGTCAACGGGCGTGTCTTGCAAGCGGGAGAGCGCCTGTTCGCCATCGCCAGCTTCGGCGCTGACTTTGAGTTGCGAATCGGTCTCGATGATCTGGCGCAAGCCCTGCCGGAAGACCGGGTGATCGTCGGCGATCAGAATGCGAATCAGGTTGTTATTCATTTTTGCTTGTCCTGTAAAGGGATCCTCAACGTGACAGTCGTGCCTTGTCCGGGTGCCGATTCGATCGCTACCGTGCCGCCCAGAATGCGCACGCGCTCCGCAATACCCTGCAAGCCAAGTCCGGCGCGTCGGCGCGCTTCTTCATCAAGCGTGAAGCCGCGCCCATTGTCTTGGATCGCGAGCGCCAATTCGCCAGCTCGTACCGCCAGGTTGAGCACCACTTTGGTGGCGCCGGAATGTTTGAGAATATTGTTGAGACACTCCTGCACGATGCGGTAAAGCATGATTTCGTCACCGGGCTGGAAAAGGCCATCCAATTCGTCAACCGCGTGGGTGAATTGAATCGTCGAACTGGCGCTGACTTTTTCAATCATCGCCACAAGGGCCGTGCGCAAGCCGAGTTGATCGAGATGCGACGGGCGCAGGTCGTAAGAGATCGTACGCACCTCTTCGAGGGTTTGCGAGATCGCGTCGCTGAACTCCGTGAATTGCGTCCGGGCTTTCTCGTCCGGCAAAGTCAGCGACTGGAGCAGCGCGCGGTTTTTGATGACCAGCAGATTCTGGCCTAAACTGTCGTGCAATTCGGCGGCGATGCGTTGACGCTCGGCTTCTTGCGATTCGATTAACTGACGGGCAAAGGCTTGCTGGGCGGCCTGCTGTTGTTCCACTTGATTGATGCGATATTTGAAAAGGCTGAACACTGCGCCACTCAGGGCCAGTGTCG
>JANMSG010000261.1:0-6505 GCA_031389065.1 Acidobacteriota bacterium
CAGTCACGGTTGTTGTCGTGTCCAACGTAGTGATGGTAAAGCTCCGGCGGCGAAGTGCCTTCGTATTTTGTGCCTAAAGTTTTGCGATACCAGTTGGTCACAATGTCTATGCCATCGGGATTGACCGACGGCACAAGAATCAACACGGTGTTATCGAGAATCTGTTTGGTCGCTTTCGATTGTTCAGACGCCAGCCGATAAGCCAGTTCCATCGCCATCTGCGAGGCAACGATTTCAGTTGAATGAATCGAGCAGGTGATCGCCACTATAGCGGGCGTTTCGGCAATCAAGCGTTCGCGCTCGTTCGTATCGGCAATCAAGCGCGGGTCTGCGAGTTTGCGCTGATTGTCGCGGATTTTCGCAAGATTTTTGATGTTCTCTTCGGAAGAAATAAAGGCGACGATAAAGGAGCGCTTCAAAGTTGATTGTCCCAACTCGCGCACTTCAACACGATTTGATGACGCATCAAGTTTTTTGAAGTAGGTAGTAATCTGCGACCAATCGGCAAGCTTGCGGTCTTCGGCAGGGTCAAAGCCTATGACCTCTCGCGGCATGGTTACTGTTTGCGCTTGCGCCGCAAAGCCGGATATCAGAATGAAAAGCAATGTAGAAAGTATAAGAGAGCGTTTGTTCATATGATTCAACCTTAATCGAAATGGTAGTGCTAAAAAAAGTATGGCTGATCGGTTCAAGATCGAACCCTATTTTTCAGCTTTTGATTCGCTCCGTCGAGGCGACCTGTCTATAGAAGTTGATTGGCAATCTCTTTCTAGCCACATTTTCTTCAACTGCTCCACTGGTTTGTCGCCGGGGGTTTCTAATCTGTAGAAAGATATTGCCGCAAAGATACAAGTCAGATTCCGAGTGCTGCGCAATCTTATTGCTTTCAGGGGTGACAATCAAGGCGATGAATCACAGGCGTTGTCTTACCCGTTTGTGGATGGCAAAGCCGATGGGTAACAAATAGGAAAAAGGGCGAACGCCACTTATGGAAAAGCGGAAACGGTTCCGCACATCAACGCGGCCGCCGCCGCAAAGCGCCCTTGCTTGATTGCTCCTTCTCTATCAGTCTCACTTTTAATTGCACCCGAATCGTTCAACAAGGGCTATTGCAATTTACATATTGCCTTGGGGGCATTACAATAGCCGCGCTTTTGAGGTCACTCGCATTCAAGGCAGAAACTACCATGGAAAAATTACCGCCAAAGACTCTGGTTGAATTGCTCAAACAAGCAACCGCTGCTTATCCGCAAAAAGAGGTTCTCCGGTCTAAACAGGAAAAAGTATGGGTAGGAATCACCGGGCAACAACTTTTTGAACGAGTTCGCAATGTGGCGATGGGACTTTACGACTTCGGCATACGCAAATGGGATCGCGTAGCCATTCTCGCAGAAAGCGGGCCCCTGTGGACAATTACCGATTATGCGATTCTTTCGACAGGCGCCATCAATGTGCCGATCTATGCGACGCAGCCGGTTGAACAAGTCGAATACATTTTACGCGAATCTCAACCGAAGCTGCTGTTCATCTCGAACTCGAAACAATTGAAGCGCGTTGCCGAGGCGCTCAAAAAATTCCCGGACCTCCGCATCATTCCATTTCAGTCCGTATCAGACGGCGAAAACGTCACGCCTTATGAAAAGCTCGAAGCCGCAGGCGCGCAACTTCTCAAAGCGAAGCCGGGACTTTTCGACGCGATTTCCACAGATGTGAAGCCTGCGGATTTAGCTTCGATTATTTACACCTCGGGAACCACTGGCGAGCCGAAGGGAGCCTTGCTCACCCATTCAAACATCGTTTCGAACGCGATGGCAGCGGGAGTCACTTTTGAACTGGAGCCTGACGATATTGTATTGTCGTTTCTGCCGCTGTCGCACATCTTCGAGCGCACGGTTTTATATTTATGTCTGTATTTCGGCGTCCAGATCAATTATGCGGGCGGCATCGAAACCGTAGCCAACGATCTGAAAGAGGTGCGCCCGACGCTGATGTCCTGTGTGCCGCGCCTGCTGGAAAAAGTTTTTGCGCGTATGCAAAAGACGGCTTCCGACAAAGGCGGTTTGAGTAAAAAGATGTTCGATTGGTCGCTTGATATCGCCCGTCGCTCGTCGGAATACATGGCTGAAAATAAATCCTTGCCGCTTACCTTAAACGTCAAACGCAAAGTCGCTGACAAGCTGGTGTTCGGGAAACTCCGCGAAGCTCTTGGCGGCAAAATGATGCGAATGGTGTCGGGTGGCGCGGCTTTGCCTGCAGACATCGCGCGCGTCTTCATAGGTGCTGGCGTACCGGTTTTGCAAGGCTACGGTCTGACCGAAACTTCACCCGTCATCGCCGTCAACACCGTCAAGAAAAATCGCATAGGCTCGGTAGGCAAGCCTCTGCCGGGTGTCGAAGTAAAAATTGCCGAAGACGGCGAAATCCTGACGCGAGGGGCGCTGGTTTTTCAAGGCTATTTCAACAAGGTTGAAGAGACGGCAAGCGTATTTACTGACGAACCGGAAGCCGAGCGTTGGTTTAAGACCGGCGACATTGGCAAGCTTGATAAAGACGGTTTTTTATACATCACCGACCGCAAGAAGGATTTGATTAAAACTTCTGCTGGCAAATATGTCGCGCCGCAGATGCTCGAAGGGCTTATCGGGCAAAGCGAATTCGTAGAGCAAAGCATCGTCATAGGCGACAAACGCAAATACGTTGTCGCGCTCATTCTGCCTGAATTCGAGCAATTGCGTTCGTGGGCAAAAGAACAAGGAATTGACGCGAGCGATAAAAACCAGTTGATCGCCGACAAGCGCGTCGTTGATTTAATGAAGCAAGAGGTCAATCGCATAACGAAAGGGCTTGCCGATTACGAGAAAGTGAAACGTATCGCGCTGATTGCGAAAGATTTCACGATTGACGGCGGCGAATTAACGGCAACGCTGAAAGTGCGCCGCCGCATCGTTGAAGAAAAATACCAAGACTTAATTGAATCGCTCTACCCAACAGGCGCAGAATAAGCACGATTTCGATTGATTCTGGGTAGTGGATCAAGGTGCAGGCATAAAGCCGTAGCCCACAGGTCCCACAGGGAAGGTTTGCTGCCCCCCTGACAATCGCCCTACGGCGATCCAATGCCCTAGACTGACCCACTACCGACTAATCTCTACTACTCTTGTCCCGCTTTTTGCCCTACCAGAATCTTGCCGAATCACTCTCTATTTCTATTTTGGCAGTGCCTGGTTATAGAGGGGTCTATGGTTATTGCTCTCATGCTACCCGGGCGCAGCGGAGTGATTGACTGTGGGGATATTGCCAGGATCCCTACAGATTCAAACAGATTCAAGAGTCTGGCCTACAGCTTCTTGAGGTACGCCAGCAACGCTGCCCGCTCGTCTTCCTTCACAAACCCGCGATCGAGGTCCAGGCCGTTCGACGAAAGAATTGGCGGCAAGTTGGGTGGCGGAGCCAGTCGAGCCACACGCTTGAAGAAGGCATCGTAGTGGTCGAGCACCTCTTCGAGTTTCGCCGCCGAGTTGTTGTGGAAATAGGGGGCGGTCTTGCTGATGCCGCGCAGCTGGGGGACGTCCATCACCCCGAGATCGGCGATTTGCCCCGTCAGCAGCAAGCGTCCCGGGTCTGAGATCGTGAAGGTCTGGGTCGTACCGTTGGCGAGTGTGATACGGTATGTGCGAGCGTTGCGCGCCAGCCGCTGCGCACACGGCGAGAAGTCGTCCGTGGCTGGGCGCGGACAGGGGCTCTGGATGTTGGAATAGCGCGCGATTATTGGGCGTACGATCGCCATATCGGGCGTCGACCCGCTCGGATGCAACGTGCCGCCGTGGCATTGGGCGCAGGATCGGTTGAAGATTTTCTTCCCTTGCTGCTCGAGTTCGTTCAGTTCGGGGTCGGGGTCCGGGAACGGCATCGAGCCTGCGGAGATCGCCTTTGCCAGCCGTTCGACCCCTGGTGAAGAAAACAGCGTCTGCTGGAAAGCTGCGAGGTCATTAAGCAGGCTCTGCTTCGGTTCTACTGTCAACTGGGCGTGGTCGAAGAGCGCGCCGCGGGCTTGTTCCTGGAGCGTACTGAAACGCGCATCGTGCTGGTAGCCGCCTTGCCGGTTGGGGCCGTTGGGGTCCTGCCCCATGATGGGGACACGCGGCGCACCCGGTGGCCAGCTTGGCGCGACATTGTCGGGTCCGGTGATTGCGACATTGAATACGGGCTGAACCGCGCGCCAGAGGTCAACCGAGGTCTCGTCAGTGGGCTGACCGGTGGTCGGATTGAGGAGTTTGAGGTTTGCGGGCAAGGGCATGGTCACACGAACGAGCCCGTTTTCCACCAGATTCGAGAAGTCCCTCGCGTTATCCCCGTTGACACGGAAGTCATCGGCATCCACCGGACGGAAGAGCGGATCGTCGGCGTTCTGGTCGTGCAGCCGTTTCGCCTGCAAGGCATCAAAGCGAGCCTTGGCAGCCGCCGGAGAAAGTTGGAAGCTCTCCGATGGCATGTGGCAGTCGGAGCAGGCACGTCCGTTGCCACCGAACTTTTTGCGAGGAGGGTGCTTGAAGGCTGCACGACCTCGAGCCACTGCATCACACGGTTCCACATCACAATTGATCTCTGTCGCAGTGTTTGGGTTTTGGTTTTGCCCGAAACCCGGGCGCGGAGTGATGATAGGAATCGCGCCGAAGAAGGCGAGCAAGATGAAGAAGGCGAGCAGTTTAAATCTATACATAGTTGTTCTCCTCTCAGTTAAAACAAGGCTAAATGATTTGAGCTAGGACACATCAGGTTCTTAAGCGAAAGCCTTTGTTCGACCATCAACCCTTGTCTGGTTGCAAGCCGTTTTGAAAGCCCACTCGGTTGACTCCTCCCAATCCATCCTCAACAAAGCGAGGTCAGCGTCGAGAGGTGCCGATGCTGCCCTTCTCGTATTTGTCTTCAAAGATATTGGAGTTGCCCAGCGAGTACATGGGTAAATCGTGCGGGCGCTGATGCCCATTACGGCGACCGCCTCTTCCGGCTTCCACACGGGCACGCTTTGCCTACAGGTGGGGCACCAGATTTTGTGGTTGCCGACTCCTCGTTTCAGGATCAGTCTTTCGTAAGTTTCAAGGGTGATTTGGATCTTCTTTTGCTGCACCCATCCTCCATTCCTTTTGCCTTACTCATCCGATATTGGCTATACTCGCTGTCGGTTGCTCCTGAAGCGAGTCTGTGTCATCGCCGAGCCTCATCATTGCTCAAGCGCCTCTTAAATGTCTTGAAGAGCGCACTTATATTTTCTGAATCTTTTGAAGATGAATTATGAAGACGCCAACTCTTCGCTTTTATCAGTTCGGACCCTTTCGCATAGAGGCACAAAAACGCACCTTGTTTCGTGAGGGCGAGGCGGTGGCGCTCTCGCCGAAGGCTTTTGATGTGCTGCTGGTTTTGGTCGAGCGGCAAGGTGAGGTGCTCGACAAAGACCGCTTGATGGAGATGCTGTGGCCTGATAGCGAGGTCGAGGAATCCAACTTGCCGCAACACATCTCGGCGTTGAGGAAAGCTCTGGGCGAAAGCCCCAACGAGCGCAAGTACATTACGACGGTGCCAGGAAGAGGGTATAAATTCACCGCCGAGGTGAGAGCCGTCAGCAGCGACGACAGTGAGGTGATCATAGAGCGCTACTCAAAAGCCACGCTCGTGGTTGAGGAGAAAGAGCAGGAGCAAGTTAAGGCCTCTGCAAAATCAGATGTTGCGCAGCTCCACACTTCTTTGCCGAGGTCGCTCTCCGGGCGCTCCTGGATGTTTCTTGGACTGGCGGCTCTCCTGCTTTTTGTCGCCGCATTCTCCACCTATCGTTCCTTGACGTTGGAGGCAGGCAGGATGATTGAATCCATCGCCGTCTTGCCATTCGTCAACGAAAGTGGCAACGCTGATCTTGAGTATTTGTCAGATGGCATGACCGATACGCTGATCAGCAATTTGTCGCAACTGCCGAAACTCAACGTCAAATCGCGCAGTTCGGTGTTTCGCTACAAAGGCAAAGAGATCGTCCCGCAAATGATTGGTAAAGAATTGTCTGTGCAAGCGATTGTGACAGGGCGCGTGGTGCAGCGCGGCAATGACTTAACGCTACATGTTGAGTTGGTTGATGCAGAGACAGAAAATGCCTTGTGGAGCGGGAATTACAACCGCTCGATGACCAACCTCGTTTCCTTGCAAAGCGAGATTGCGCGCGACGTGTCACATAAGTTACGGGCGCAGTTGTCGAGCGCCGACGAGCAGAAGCTGACGAAAACCTACACGACAAACGCCGAAGCTTATCAGCTTTATCTCAGAGGCCGTCATCACCTTCTGAAAGCCACACGGTCGGAAATGCAAAAGGGGATTTCAGATTTCCAACAAGCGGTTGCCCTTGACCCGAACTACGCGCTCGCCTACGTCGGACTCGCGCACAGTTATCGCGCCCTTTCACTCGGTGGTGAGATGCCCCCAAAGGAATTCATGCCGAAAGCGAAAGCGGCGGCGCAGAAGG
>JANMSG010000971.1:0-6636 GCA_031389065.1 Acidobacteriota bacterium
CAGCGGAAAGCGCTGTTGTTATCGGCTTGTTCGTCCTACAGCTACTTGCGATTGGCTGCGACGGACGGAGGACATTCCGTCCGCCTTCCTAGCGCTTGAAGATTGTTTACAACCTCAGTAGGAGAGAACCTATGCCGACCAACAAATCTTTTTACTTGCTTCGCAGAATTCACACGCTTCGCAAAAGCTTGCCACGGCTACTCACCCTGGTCTTCATCGCTTGCCTTTTTCTGGGGCAAATAAATTTGGCGCAGGCGCAAAAACAAACACCCGCGCATGGGAAACGCGCAGCGCGTCTGGTCATTCGCGGCGCCATCATTGTTGACGGCAACGGCACGCCCGCTTCCGGTCCCAAAGATATAGTGGTTGAAGGGAACACGATTACCGAGATTGTTGCGCTCGACCCTGTGGCGCTCAAAGATGGCAAGGCGAAACGTCCGGCAGGCGATATAGAAATTGACGCGGCTGGGAAATATGTTCTGCCGGGACTCATTAACCTGCACGGTCACGTTCAAGAAGATCGCGGCGGCATTCCTCAACCCTTAGATTACTGTTTGAAGATGTGGTTGGCTTGCGGCATCACGACGGTCAGAGATGTCGGCAGCGATACCAAAAAAACTTTGGCGTTAAAAGAGAAAAGTTTGAAAGGCGAAATTGCCGCGCCGCGGATTTTTGTCTACGGCGTGTTTAGTGTGCCGCCTGTGCCGCGCAACGCTGAACAGGTCCGTGCCCGTGTGCGCGAATTGAAAGCGATGGGGTGTGACGGCATAAAGTTTTTCGGTATGGATCGAGACCTCTTCGCAGCCTTTGCCGATGAAGCGCACAAACAAGGGCTTCGCATCGCGCATCACGCAGGCGTTGAAGAAACCAATGCCTGGGATGACATCAAATTCGGCACCACCAGCATAGAGCATTGGTACGGCATACCGGATGCGGCGATTGAAGGCGGCAGGCAGAATTTCCCTGCAAGTTACAATTACAACAATGAAGTAGATCGCTTTCGTTACGCAGGGCATTTATGGCGCCAGGCGAATTGGGAACGCTTGCTGAAAGTGCTTGACGGCATGGTGGCGGCCAATGTCGCCTGGGACCCGACGCTCGATATTTACGAAGCCAGTCGCGATTTGCAAAGAGCGCAAACCAATCCCGCCTTTGCCGAATATCTGCACCCGACGCTGGAAGAGTATTTCCGCCCGAATCCGGCCAATCACGGTTCGTATTTTCTCGGCTGGACTTCGACGGACGAGACGTTCTGGAAAGAGAATTATCAAATATGGATGCGTGCCTTGCGCGAGTTTGACCAACGCGGCGGTCTCATCGGCGTAGGCGAAGACGCCGGGTTCATTTATCAAATGTACGGCTTCGGTTTGATACGCGAATTGGAGTTGAAACAGGAAGCGGGTTTTCACACGCTCAAAGTCATTCAACAGGCGACCGGCAACAACGCCAGAATCATGGGACAGGAAGATAGACTGGGTCGCGTGCGCGTTGGGTTTGCCGCCGATTTAATTGTCGTCAATGGCAATCCGCTGGAGAATTTGAAAGTGCTTTATCCAACCGGCGTTGATGAAATCAGAGACGGCAAGACGGTTCGTACGGGCGGCGTTGAGTGGACAATCAAAGACGGCATTCCTTATTATGTGCCGACACTCAAGAACGAAATCAAAGAGATGGTCGCCAAAGCGCGAGCCGAAAACAAAACCAAAGCAGCAGGGCAATAAACGTTCGTTGAGTTTCTGCTGCACATTCGTGGGATTTTTGTTGACTCTCTCTAACTCGTAAAAGATAATCGTTGTTCCTTGTTAAGCCCTCGCCAGTAAGCCCTCACCATTTTATATTGTAATTGCCTCAACCCCAGCTTCTCCGAGCCGGCGTAAATTCTTAGGCAAAGCCGGTGGCCTCACAGCCGCTACGTTTGCCGCAGGCGCAATCAGCCTGGAGCCGTTCGTTGCTTCAAAGCGAGTCGAAGCTTTAGCTGCCGATGGCAGATTCTTGTTCGCAGAACCGCGCCGCAAACAGGCTTTCAAGGTTCGCCGTGATGCCGCTACAGCGCAAAGAGATTTGCCGCTGCCAACCGAAACCGTCAATGGCGATGAAACTGCTTTCTCGACCCGCGTAGGTTCTTACGCAAAAGGATTGCCACATAACGAGCTCGGGCAGGTTGATCCTTGTTGCCAATGGCGTATCCCGAAGGAAGCCCAACGCATCCGGCATACCCTTCTGGGCACGCAACGATTGCAGGGGCTTGCGTGACGATTTTGAAGGCTTTCTTCAAAGAGTCATTCGTTATTCCAAATCCTGTAGAAGCAAACGCTGATGGAACGGCTTTGATGACTTACGCGGGTGGCGCGCTTACCGTTGGCGGCGAGTTGGACAAACTGGGAGCCAACATATCCATAGGCCGCGACACGGCTGGCGTCCATTGGCGCACGGATGGCGTTGAAGGTTTGCGTTTGGGCGAATCTGTAGCCATCAGCATGCTAAGAGATTATCGCAATTGCTATAACGAAGATTTTGCAGGCTTTTCGCTTACGAAGTTTGACGGGACGACCATCGGTGTCTAGCCCTTGCGATAAAAGGAGAGGATGAGAACCACGCGGGTGAGTTTCTTATAAAAGTAGAGGAGTAAGGGATGTTACCATCACTGGCACATTCCCTACTCCTCTGATTAATTTAACTTGCCATTTTCACGGCAGGAGGAATCAACTGAAAACTGATGCGCTCATTTCCCCTCAGCGCAGCGGCTTAAAGGCGCGCTTGAATACGTAATCTGCTACATTCCGACCCTGAGTGATGCCGCCAGTTTTGTCGAACGACCAGTGAATACCCAGATAGATTCGGCTCTGCCCGTTCTCTTCTTCGGCTTGAGAGAAGGATGTGAAAGTGCGTGGGCGAAGCGGGCGAATATTGCCGCCGTTATCCTTGGTAACGCCGTTGAGTTCATCCGACACAAAGGTGAAGACGACATTGTCAGTCCCGTAGAACTTGCGCAGAACCTGGAAGAGCGCCCCCCCGAACGTGGCATGACCGGACGGATAAGCCGGGAAAGGTGGCGTGAAGTTCGGTCCCGTGAGATTGCTGGCTGGGGCGCCGAGCGGCTTGAAGCTTGTATCACCTACCGTATCGGAGTTGCCATCGCCAGTGCCAGAAGGACCAGTCCCTGCGTCTGCCTCGCGGATGCCTCCCACCGGACGCCAGTACGCATAGAAATACTTCGACTCCCAGCTGGCAATGCCTGCATCAGCCATTGCCGTATTCACTAATGCCAAAAGACGCGCCGTCTCGATTTCAGTTGAGCCCATCTGAAGTGCGATTTGCGTGGCAATCTGGTTATAGAGTCGGGGCGGGGCACACAAACTCGGTGTGCCATCATAAGCCCAGAAAATACCAGCCTCTGTTTGATCTGCGGTGCGCTGCGTCGGCGTGGTGATTCCGTCCCCGCCCAAATTCTTCACCTCGTTAAAAGCCGCTGCATATTCCGGACTGTTCAGAGCGGGTGGAGTTGGGAGTCGGAATTGTGCTCCCGATTGCAGCACAAACGGTATGCAAGGTCCCCAGTTTGCGCCCAGCGCCAGTGGATGCAGGCTGATGGGGTCTTGTCGCCAGATGCCCGCCGCAGTACTGGGAAAGTAATTGATGTTGTAGCGCGGCTCGGCGTGCAGGGAACCATCAGCTACTTTGAGCGCCAGGATTGCTTTCGCCACTCGCCTGCCAACATTAATGCCGTCCGTCTTTGCAGGTCCGTCCTGTATAAGACTGAGGTCTTGAGCAAGCAATTGGTCAAAGCTCGGTTTCTGCGAGGGGAAAAGCGCCGCCAGCGTATCGTGCGCCGCCTGTGCAATCGCAGCATTTCTGGAGGTGTTAGGTTTCGCCTTAGGGATGCCCGTGAAGCTCTGATAGCCGCCAACGATGGCATTCAAGGCATCGAACATTGCGATATGGACAATCGCTTCCGCACGGGATGAGCGACAGGGACCAACCTGTTCTCCGAAGACCCGATTCTCGCCGGGTGCTACAGGTGTATGGTCAAGTCCGCTGGCGTTGATGGCAATCTCGTTCCAGCGCAGTAATCCTGTCTTTGAACTGTCAGCGACCAGCGATAGTTCGCGCAACTGAATAGGGGCTTCGGTCTGAGCGCTGTAGCGAACTCCCCAAAACTCCTCAAAACGTTGCACCAACGGGCGCTTTCCGGCAAATACGGCCACACTTATTAGCAAAAAAGCCAGTGTTAGAACGATCAACTTCCGATTTCTTTTCAGAATCATAGAGATTCCTCCTTCTCTTTTATTTAAGCTTTGCTGTGCGCTCCAGAAGTCCGACCATTTGGTTGAGCCAACTGAAAAATTCTGCGGTGATTACGAGAAACGCCGTCGGTGCAGGAATTCTTATGTATTGTGTAAGCAGACCTATTAATGTCTCTGAAGCTTCAGTTACTGAATCAGTCCCGCGTCCTCCAGGACGCCGTGAGCGAAAAATACTGCCTTGGACACGGAATCAACAGGTGTCAGGCTTAGGGGCATTGGTTATGATCGCAGTTTTTCAACACAACATTATTTCCGACCAAGTTTACTTTCCATCCCTGTAAGCTCAGCTTATGTTGGAGTGGGTTTATAATAGTCACGATGGATTGCGCTTGATCTATGTGACAATACAATAGGGCACACCAGAACGCAAGCATTTCCACTCAGGCGGGTTACATAAAAAAATCCAAGTATGTCTGCCAATGGCAGACATACTTGGAATACAAAAGGGGGTGCTCTGAAATAAAAGCTTCTAAATCTCTAACCCAGCTAAAACGACAAACGCAGAGACATCTGAATCGTGCGTGGCCCTGCTAAATCTACCTGCTGAGTTCTGGTGATGCGCCCGAAGTTGGCTGACGAAATGTTGAGCGTCGAAGGCACATCAAGGTTCGTGTGATTGAACAGGTTCGAGAAGGTCGCTTCATATCGCAGATTCACATTCTCAACGATAAAAAACTTCTTGGCGAGCGACATGGAAAACGATTTCGTTCCTGGTCCTTCCAAAATACCAACGCCAGCACTGCCGAAACGCCCTATGTTGTTAGCCGGTGCGACAAAGGCATTCTTGTCGAAATATTTGTCAGCCGTCGGCTTGTCCAGGTTGCCATTGCCAATCCGGTCGGGTCTTTGAGTGGTGGTCACGCCGCGAACCAAAACGCCTGTTCCTGAAGGATCTGTGCCACTGAAAGTCGGCGTCAGGAAGGGCCCGGTTTGCAAAATCGTGATCCCAGCAATCTGCCAGCCGCCGATCAACAGATCAGCAAAACGATTGATGTCAGCAGCCAATTTGCGTCCGCGACCAAAAGGTAACTCCCAGGAAAATGTACTGACGAAACGCTGTCTTCTGGTGAAGGCGACATCGCCATAATCTGCCGCGATGTCAAAGTAATCCAAAGTAGTGGGCCCGTTTTCGGCGCTGAAACCGCCAGGCGCAGGGCCGAGCGCGTTCGATAAATTCTTCGCCAGCGTATAGGAATTCTGAAAGCTCAAGCCGTTGCTCAAGCGCTTGGAGAGTTCAGCCGTGAAGCTGTGATATTTGGCGCTCGGGCCATTGTCGCGCGTCAGCACCGCGTTAAAATTCGGAAAAGGCCTGGAGTTTTTCACTCTGTCATAACCGAGCGTGTTGGACTGCACCTGATTCAGATCCGGGCTGTGAATCAGATTGATGGTGCGCGAGCCGCTGTAAGTCAAACGCAGACCCGCTCCCCAACCTACCTCTCGTTCAACGGTCAAGTTCCACTGCATCGTATAGGGGTCTTTCAAATCCACTTGATTGGCTCTGCGGAAATCGGGGATGCCGCCTGTACCGCCTGCACCGACTGGAAAGACATTGGGGAATTGGAGAGCCGGGCCACTGGGCGTTACCGAGTTTGCAAAGACCGGCGCATTGCTGGTCGCTACGCCTGCCAGCGAGTACAGCACAGAGCCTAGAATCGTCACCGTGTAGATGCCTGCGCCGCCGCGAATTACCGTGCGGCTGTCATTGAAAGGGCGATAAGCAAAACCGACTCGCGGATTGAAATTATTCTTGTCTGTCTTGCGAAGCGTTTCAGGGAGTCCCGCATCTTTGGCAAGAAGGATTGGCGTGTTGCCGATGGCCGCTCTGAAGGTGGGCGCGACCTGCGAGAGTCCCTGCTCATTTTGCACAACGACGCGACCCCCCGCAGTAAAGCGGTCAAAGTTCGCAAGTTGATTGGTCTTGTCGTCAAACGGCGGATGCAATTCGTAGCGCAATCCATAATTTAGTGTCAGCTTTGGCGAGACTTTCCAATCGTCTTGAACGAAGAAGGCATAGTGATTGGTAAACGGATTGGGATCAGGTCCATTCTGCGCGTAGGTGGTCACGGAAGGAATGCCGAGCAGGAAGTCTGCGAAAGCATTGCCAGTGATTGCGCCTGTAAAAAAGTATTCGCCGAACTCATCGCCGTTGAAGAAGGTCAAGATGTCCTTGAATTCGGTGCGTTGAAAATCAAAGCCGCTTTTAATCGTGTGGCGACCTTTTATCCAGGTCAGATTGTCGCTGAATTGATATGTCTTGTTGTCAATGGTGCGCGGTCTGCCCGGACTCGTTGAGATAAAGGTGCCGTCAGTAAAGTTGAAATTTGGTATGCCT
>JANMSG010000993.1:0-3728 GCA_031389065.1 Acidobacteriota bacterium
GGCGATGCCGTCAGGAGAGTTTCCCAACGTGCTGGTCAAAGTGGTAACCATTGGTGCTGGCAGCGCCGGGTCTATCATATAGAGGTTTCCTGGGGTAGTGTCTCCGGTGATGAAAATCTTTCCCATCGCGCAGACGATGCCAGTGGCATTGGTTGCGCCTGTCCAGGTATCGATTACCTTCCCATCACTGGGTCTGATTCTCACTACGCTGTCACTGGCGAAAGTTGCTACCCACAAATCCTTGCCATCAAATTCGACCTGTTGAGGATCGGTGCCTACAGTCGTCAACGTCAGGCGGTTTGCCGTTTGAGGAGTGAACCACTTCTTGGCGAGGGCTCTGCGGCTGCCGCGCTTGAGCGCTTGATCCAGGGTGCGCGAGATGAAGGCCGCCATCTGCTCGCGGGTGACGGTTTGCGTCGGGCTGTAGGTGTTTGCCATGGTGCCGTTGGTGAGCCCGGAAAAGTAGGCAGAGGCAATCTGGCAGAAGAAGGGACTGCCCATCACATCATTGAAGGGCAGAGTGATGGTGACGCTGCCACAAGTGCCGGTGTCGGCTTTGATGCGGCTCGAGAGCACCGTCAGAGTCATTATCAACGTGATGAGCACAACGACGCGAAGCGCAAATGACTGTTTAATTTTCATAGATGTATTCCTCTCTGATAAATTTAGAATAAGGTGATATGCAAAATCAGGAAACCGGTGATATGCACTTTATTGCCCAGCAAAATCTTTGTCAAACGGCTGTCAATATATAACAAAAATTATTTTCGGCGTTTTCGAGAGAACGATAATTCACAGAGGGTAAGCCACTGATTCGACCCCTGATACTTGCAAATCTGTAAGGTTTTAGGTGAGTGTTTCTTCTTGTGTGGCTTGATGAGTTGAAGTCAATCGTTAAGATTTTCTCTCGATAATAAAGCGGGCGATTGACTGTAGGATTCGCGTGTCGCCAGCGATTGTTGAAACAATTGTGACAGCTTCCTCAACCAGATCACTGGCTTTCTTTTCAGAGGCTTCAAGCCCAAAAATTGCCGGATAAGTTGCTTTCGCTACCGCCAGGTCTTTGCCTGCCGTTTTGCCTAATTGCTCGCTCGTTTGTGTCACATCTAAAATATCATCGGCAATTTGAAAGGCGAGCCCTATATGTTGGCTGTAGGTATCGAGTTTTTTCAACTGTTCATCGCTTGTACCGGCGATGATGCCGCCGACTATGACAGAGGCGCGAATCATTGCTCCGGTCTTCGAATGATGAATATATTCAAGCGTCGCCGCGTCAACAGGCTTGCCTTCGCTTTCCATATCAACCACCTGTCCGCCGATGAGCCCGTCAACGGTTCCCGCCGCCGCGGCGATTTCACGAATGACGCGAATCTGTTTCAACGGATCACGTTCGGGTGCGTCCCTTGCCAAGACGCGAAAGGCTTGCGTCAGCAGCGCGTCTCCGGCGAGTATGGCGATCGCTTCGCTGAAAGCCTTGTGACAGGTTGGCCGACCGCGACGCAAATCGTCATTGTCCATAGCTGGCAAATCGTCGTGAATCAGCGAGTAGGTGTGAATCATTTCAATCGCGCAAGCCGCAGGCATTAAATCATCTGTTGCCGCGCCCATTGCTTCGCCGCTTGCGAGAAGGAGCACGGGGCGAAGCCGTTTACCGCCGGCAAAGAGCGAATAGCGCATGGCTCGATGAATCTGCTCAGGCGGCACTCCTTCCTGAGGCACCAGGCAATCGAGCCATTGATTTACTTCTTCGCTGCGTCGCGTGAAATATTGGGTTAAAGATTCTGTCGCCGGTGTGGTCATACGTTCTAAATTGTAGGGGCAAGGCTTGTCCTTGCCCGAATTTTGCAAAGCAAAATGAATCATCGTGCAACGCACGATTCGGGCAGGTACGAGACCTGCCCCTACAAATTGCTTGCAATCAAAATCCTTCTTCCTCTTCCTCCAAAGCGATCTTTGAAAAAGCGCCGTCGTTGTTCTTCAAAAGCAACTCAACTTTGCGCTCCGCTTCATCAAGTCGCTTCTGACAATTGCGCGAAAGCTTTACGCCTTGCTCGAATAATTCGAGCGAATGTTCAAGCGGCAAATCGCCCGCTTCGAGTTGTTCGACAATCTCTTCAAGCTCTTTTAAGGATGATTCAAAACTTTTTTCTTTTGCCATTATTTATCTCTGATCAGTTTACTCTTTTACGCAATCCATCTCGCCATCTGCGACGCGAAGGCGAAGGCGCTCGCCTTTTTCAATATCAGCAGCGCGTTTGATGATCCGCCCTTGTGTATCGAACGCAATCGCGTAGCCTCTGGCCAAGACGGCAAGCGGCGAAAGCGCCTCTAATTTTCCAACTGCGACGGAAAACTTTTTCTTGTCGCGGTCAATTGCCTTGCGACCTGTTGACGCAAGTTTGGTTGTCAACACATCGAGCCCGCCACCTTGTTCAGCAAGTTTGTGTTTGATGTTGGCATCGCGTATGCGAAGTTTCAATCCTTCGTGTTCGGCGCGATTCGTTTTAAGCAAATCTTTCAGCGCCGATTCCATCGCGTATGTTGTGTCATCGAAGCGCTGCGACATATTTGTGATTCGCGCAGACACGTCGCCAAAGGCACGGCTGGTCATTAACTCCGACAAGGCATTTTGCGATTCCAACATCTTGTAACGCACAGCCGTGAACATGCCTTGCATCAATCCCGCGAGTTGTACGATGACTTCATCGCGGGTCATCGAAACAATTTCGGCGGCTGCCGAAGGAGTCGAAGCGCGCAGGTCTGCGACGAAATCGGCAATCGTGAAATCGGTTTCGTGACCGACGGCTGAAATCACAGGGGCGCGCGAATTGTAGATGGCGCGGGCTACCTTTTCTTCGTTAAAACACCAGAGGTCTTCTATGGAACCGCCGCCGCGACCGACGATAATCACTTCGACTTCCTCTTGTTTATTCAGGTTTTCGATTGCTTGAGCGATCTCTTTTGCCGCGCCTTCGCCTTGCACCCGCGCCGATGCAATCAACACATTGATTCCCGCGTTGCGGCGTTTGAGGACTCTCAGAATATCGCGCAGTGCTGCGCCCGTCGGCGAAGTCACGAGGCCTACACAGCGCGGTAACAATGGCAATTCGCGTTTGCGCGCGATGTCGAACAAGCCTTCTACGTCGAGCCTGCTTTTCAATTGTTCGAAAGCCAGTTGCAAAGCGCCTATGCCTATAGGTTCAAGCGAATCAACAATGAGTTGATATTCGCCGCGCGCTTCGTAAAGCGAGATGCGACCTCTGGCGCGAACGCTTAAACCGTCTTCAGGTGTAAAACGAATCAGGCGATTCTGCATACGGAAACTCGCGCAACGCACAGTCGCACCTTCGTCTTTCAAAGAGAAATACCAATGACCTGACGAGTGGCGTTTGAAGTTAGATACTTCGCCTTCGACCCAAACATCAACGAAGCGATTTTCAACATGAATTTTTATCTGTGCCGTCAGTTCAGAAACCGTCAGCGCAGTGCGCTCCCGCATGAGTTGTTCAAGGAAAGATAGCTGTGACATGAGAATTCCTGCATCGCCTTTGAAATCAGGCGATGCAAAATATTACTACGAAGCAACCGCATCGCAAAGGTGGCGAGATTAAAAGTAGGGGGTACTGCTGTGTTGCTCAATCGTAGCCCGCGAATGCGGGCGATAGCATAGAGTCACGTGCGTCAGCGCGTGGGAGGACGAAGCGTTTTCTCCGAGCCCGTGAAACGGG